>CAKZNC010000141.1 GCA_937129385.1 uncultured Bacteroidota bacterium | reverse complement strand
TCCTGCTCGACCGCAACCGAATAATCATCGCAAGACCGTTTAATACCAGGGAAGTGAGGAGGGTGATACGGAAACTTTACAGATGATAAAATGCAGTGTGCGTCCTGGGCGATGCAGTGAGCTTGTCGAACTGCTTGTCGAAGGGCAGTCGCCCGTAGCCAGCTTGCAGCCTTCAGCGATTGCGATCTACGTAATTAACTACGTAATTAATTACGTAATTTTTAAATTCAGAAGTTCATTGTTTTTTTTTACTGGATTCATATCCCCCACATCAAATCCCTCATTTGGTCGATACCTTTTCAACGGTCCCGCAGTCTTCCAAAATAATCTTTCGAGGCTTTGATCACTTTGGGTGACAGCAGGATCGCGGAGATCATTGTGGGGAAGGCCATCAGCGCATAGGCCCCGTCGAAGATGCCAACGGTAAACCCGATGGTGGCGGCAGCACCCAGGGGGATCACCAGCACGTACACCCATTTGTAGATGAAATCATATTTGGCACCGAAGACAAACGAGAAACATTTCGTGCCATAATAGGGGAAGGAGAGCATGGTGGAGATCGCGAAGACCGATACACAGATGGTAAGCAGGATGGCGCCGATGCCCGGAATCGCTGTTTCAAACGCTTTGGCAGTCAGGGAGATGCCGTCAGCTTCACTGGTCTGCCATACCCCCGTGATGATCAGTGCCAGGGCGGTCATTGTACAGACAAAGATCGTATCCACGATGGGACCCAGCATGGCCACAAGTCCTTCCCGCACCGGCTCATTTGTTTTTGCCGCACCATGGGCCATGGGTGCCGTCCCGATGCCGGCTTCATTGGAAAATGCAGCGCGCCTTACGCCCGTGATGATCAGCGTACCCACCGCCCCGCCAAGCACAGCATCTGCATGAAAGGCATCGTAAAAGATCAGACTGAAGCTGGGCAGTATCTGGTCTGCGTTGGTTGCCAGGATAAAGAGCACCAGCCCGATATAGAGCACCACCATGATCGGTACCATCCGCCCGGTCACCTTGCCGATCCGCCTGATCCCGCCAAAGAGGACCAGTCCGACTACAACTGCAATCAGTACCCCGGTGATAAGATTCGTCCACAGTCCGGCCTGCACACCTGAAGGGATAAGCACCACATCCCGGATCACCTGGGTCATCTGGTTGGCCTGGAATACCGGGGAGACACCGATCATCCCCAACACAGAGAAGAAGACTGCCAGCGGCCGCCAGTTTTTCCCAAGTCCCTCAACGATCACGTACATGGGTCCGCCCTGCAATTCTCCACGCGAATCTTTGCCCCTGTACATGACCGCCAGTGTGCAGGTAAAATACTTGGTGGTCACCCCGAGCAGGGCGCTGATCCACATCCAGAAGATCGCACCCGGACCACCCTGCGCAATGGCAAGCGCCACGCCACTCACATTGCCCATGCCCACTGTCGCAGCAAGGGCAGTGGAAAGTGCCTGGTAATGGTTGATCTGTCCCGGTTCGTCGGGGTTGTCATATTTCCCGCGGAGGATATTCACGGCATGACGGATGTACCGCAGCGGCATCAGCCTGGAATAGAACATGAAGAAGAGTCCGCCGCCCAGCAGCAGCACAAGCAGGGGCGTACCCCATGCCAAGTCGCTGAATCCGACGATGATCCTCTCTGCCAGGCTGGTTTCTGTCATCCCGTTTTTAATCCATAATACCCATTTTCTTCATCAGGAAACTGGCATTCATGTTTTTTGCCAGACCGGGCCTGATGCTGTAATCGAAAGTAAGTTCGAGGTCCTTTATGTAGCTTTCAAAGCAGTAATTGACCACTTTGCCCTTGTGCTCATCCTCCATTTTCCCAAGTGCCAGGTCATGCGTGGCAATGAAACAGAGCACATCGTGCCTGACCGATTTCTCGATCAGTCCCCTGGATCCCTTCTGCTTGTCGGTAGTATTGGTTCCCTTCAGCACCTCGTCCAGCAGGATCAGCAATTTCTGTCCCTCCTCCATCGCCATAACGATCTTTTTCAGGCGCTTGATCTCCGCGAAAAAATAGGACTCCTCATCCTTCAGCGAGTCGGCGGTCCGCATGCTCGAATACAACCGATACGTCCCCGTCGAAAACTCTTCGGCACAAACCGGGCAGCCCGCATAGGCCAGCACCATATTTACACCAACGGCACGTAAAAATGTTGACTTCCCCGCCATGTTGGCACCCGTGATGAGCACCACCTTTTCATCCCTGATCTCAATGGAATTGTCCACCCGTTTTTCTTCCGGGATCAATGGGTGGCCGATATTTTTAGCATGGTATGCTGAACTTTCCGCCCGTACCTCCGGAATGTGATAGGAGGAATGGTTGAAGGTAAAATTTGCCAGGCTGAACAGTGCGTCCGCCCTGCCCGCGAGGGCCAGCCATAACTTCAGGTCCTCGTGGTATTTCCGGTTCCAGGCCGACAGGCGGTGGAGCATATGGAAGTCAAACAAAAACAGCGCGTTCAATGTGATGCCGACGATGAAGTTCAGCCGGTGATCAAACAGGTTGAGCAACCTGGACAGCTGGTCGACCGACTGGGAACCATTACTGCATTGTTCGGCAGTCTCACGGAGGGATGCGTGTTCAAATTCTTCGTCTGAAAGAAATCCCAGGAGCTCGGCATAGGTGCTCAGGAATCGATGTTTCCTGGAGATCCGGGACTGGAACTTGCTGGTTCGCAATACGAAAGGGGAGAGCAGGGTAAAGTTGATCAGCGCCACCCATATCAGAATGCTAAAAAATCCGGGATTCAGGATGCCCAGGATGATGGAAGTTGAGGAGATAATCGTCATGATCCATGCAGCAATCCGCGTCCATTGGTATTTTTCTATAAAGGTGTCCTGTTCTGACCAGTTCAGTACCTCTTCGTACTCTTCGCGGACTTTCTTCATCAACCTGGCATGTGCAGCATAATTTTGCCGCAGGTTGATCCTGCCGGCCAATTCCCGGATCACCTCCTGGCGCTGCCTGATCTCCTGTTCATCCAAAACCGGCTCATTCAAAAACTCAGCAAGGTTTTCCGGACCGGTATGTGTTGCGGTCCTGTTCATGGACTGGTAAAGGGATCCTTCCCCGAAAAGGTCCAGGTCATAGGACCATGGGTGGTCCGAATCGATAAACTCAGCTCCGTCGTCAAAAGCAGACTGGTCGTTCTCCAGGCTCTTCAGCTCTTCGTGGTTGATCAGTTTCAGTTCTGCCAGGAGCTTGCGGCGGTCTGACTGGTTTTTATGATAGATCACCAGCATGAAAAACAGGACCAACATGAGTCCGCTTACAATATAGAGTACCGGCCTTTCATGCTTTACACCCAAGACCAGCAGCCAGACAGCAAGGATGATCACTGCCAGCCGCATGAGGCTGATGTATTGCAGCGTTCGCTTTTGCTTGATCACAAGCTGATCGAACCGTTGCTTGCGATCCTGGTAGATCTTCGATAGATTTGTTTCCTTCATATTCCCCGGGTTTCGCCAAAGATAAAAAAAGAGGGGCTACCAGCTTCGGTAACCCCTTATTTTTATTGGCGAACGGTAAACCTTTTCCTGAAGGTGATCAGGGCCCTGCAGAAGAAAGGCCCGGCATCCTGGCTAGAACCATATACACGGTTGCACATGGATGTTGAGCCGCGTCACATCACCGGTTTGGACCTCAAATCTTCCGGGCAGATGTGAACTCACGTACATGTCGACATAAAAACCGAAAGGTGTTTGGACCATGTAGGTGTAATTGCCCTTTTCCAGGGGAAGCTGGTAGTACCCGTGAACATTGGACCTTACCACGGCAAGCGGTTCCATGTAAAGGTCAGGCATCACGTAACAGTCGGCCCCCATCGCCGGATAGAAGATCGTATCTCCCTCATGCTGACGGTAGATATATAGTTCTGTGACCATCGGCTGAATATTGTACTCGTCGGTATCTGTGGAATCGTACAGTGGTTCTGTGATCCGGCCGAAAACTCCCTGCTCTATGGTGGGTTCCACCACGTCATCGGGGGTGACGATTACTTCAGGTGGCACCGGCCCACAGCCGATATGCAGGAATTCACCTTCTGAACAGTTAAACATCCTCAGCTCCTCCTGCCCGAACATATCGGAAAAACACACCTGGTTGCCGCAGTCGAGCACCACGAGCTTGTACATGTCATGTCCGCGGGGGATCATGACCCTGTTCTTCCCTGGCTCAAGGGTGGTCTCCGCTACCATCTCGCCATCTGCATATATGATCATACGGGAAAGGTAAAAGGGCGCAGAGAATGCTGAATCTGCCAGCATCAAAATGGAGTCGTTGTACCAGTCGCTGCACCGGGATTCAAAAAACACACGTATACAGAAATTCTCAACAAATTCAACGCTGAAATTCACATAACCAAAGTCTGCCGGCGGGTGGTCCGCCACCCTCACAACCTCAGGGACCACCCGTGTTGTGTTGTCGGCATAAACTACAAATTCGATCGGAACCGGATCATTGACCATTCCGGCAAGCCTTGACCCTTCTACAGGAGTTGCCCAAATGACATTCTCTGAGGAATCCAGAAGCATGAATTCGGTAAGCTGGAATTTACCAACCTTAAGCTGCAGACTCTGCGTGACAAATGCATCTCCGAAGGAATAGAAAGGGAGGTATTCTTTGTCATACACCTTTTCACCTTCCGAATTTTTTATGGTTACGAGGGCAGCTGTTACATTATGGTGTCCGTTCTCAACAGCCTTTAACGCCTCGTCATTCAGGGTTTCCATTCCGAATTCAATGGTACCGGTCTCCTCTTCACTGTTTTTGTTGCATCCATGGAAAACCATGGCACCAATCACCAGGGTGCTGATCAGTAAGAATGGTTTTTTGAATTTCATAATTCCGGTTTTTATTGAGATTATTTTGCGTAATTCATTGGCCTCTGTATATATAGATGCATTTACACTTGTAAAAGTTGCGTTTTGACCGTTTTTTATACTTTTGTCTGCCATGGAAACCCTCGGCAACCTCACTTCCGCAGAGCTTGTATTCGTCCTTTTATCCGCATTTCTCGTGGGTGCCTCCAAAGCAGGCATCAAGGGGATCGGGCTCCTGATCGTTCCCATGATGGCAGGTGTATTCGGCGCGAAACCCTCCACCGGGATCGTTTTGCCGATGCTGATCCTGGCGGACATCATGGCAGTGATCTATTACCGGAAAAGTGTCAACTGGCAGTACATCCGGAAACTGATCCCCTGGGCCCTGGCGGGTGTCGTTGCAGGAGTGGTGACAGGGGACCTGATCAATGAAGAGACTTTCAAATGGCTCCTGGGAGGGATCATCATCGCCATGCTGATCCTGCTGATCTACAACGATTACAGGAAATCGGAAAAAATACCTGACAACAGGACTTTTGCCGCGGTGATGGGACTTGCCGGGGGATTCACCACCATGGTGGGCAATGCAGCCGGACCGGTATTTTCGATCTACCTGCTCTCCATGAAACTCCCCAAGCGGGAGTTCATCGGCACGGGGGCGTGGTTCTTTTTCGTGATCAACCTGTCGAAAGTGCCCTTCCATATCTTTGCGTGGGAGACCATCAATTTCAAAACCCTGGCCACAGATATCGTGTTACTGCCCCTCATTGTGATAGGAATGTTCACAGGGATCAGGCTCGTAAACCTCTTTCCGGAGAAGGTATACCGGTATTTTGTAATCTTCATGACCCTCGCAGCTGCCATCGTCATGCTGGTATCCTGAACGTCGGTTTTTGAGGCTCATCCGGCGATTCGCCGGAATGGCACGTACCCTTCCGCCTATGGCTACCTTCTTATTCTTGGAAGTGCACCACATTTCCGGTTCTCACTTCCGAGGACGATCGGGATCCTGACTCCCAGGGAGACGTTCCATCCTGTACCGTTAAAGGTAACCAGGTTTTCAGCCGGTGTCTCTGCAAGGCTGGTGGTGACAGCTACCTGGTCGATGTCGATGAAACCGTGGCTGTAGGTGACATTGCCGGTGAGCAGCAGGGGGAACGGGGTGGGGATGTCGTACTCAATGCCGAGGCCTGCCTTTACAGATGCACCGAAGCGTGAGAGCCTTCCGGCGGTGTAGTTGTAAATTTCGACAATGGGAGCAGGCTGACCGGAGTAGTCGAAATTCCCGGAACCTGAGGCATAGGAGGGACCCGAAAAATGTGTGGAGACCGAGGCCCCCAGTGCAGGTACGAGGAAAAGTTTCCGGTCGTGGAGGTCGTAATAATACCTGAACATCACCGGCACCTCCAGGATGAACGGGGCGCGATCTTTTACCACTGCATCGGTCTCATGGTCATACATGAGGGAGAAGAAGGAGTTGGCACGGTGATAATAGCCCCCGATATCGAGTCCTGTTGATTCATTGAACATATATCCAATGATTCCGCCGGCCGCCAGGTTGGAATAGCGGAAGACCCCGCGTTGGTCCATGGGACGTGCGCCGACTGCGGGATTGGTGGTGGCGAAGGATCGCCGGAATGCACCGATGTCTCCCCCGAAATAGATGTAACGGGTGTTCCTTGCCATTCCGCCCCGGCCAAGCGTATTTTCTATTTTGCGGTGCAGCCTGCGGTCTTCGTTCTCCCAGATATTGCTGACCGGGATGTTCAGGCTGAAGAGCGCCTGGATCCTGGTGCCATCGCTTGAATAGGTGGCTGTCCGGTTATTGCCCAGGGAGTTTGTGTAATTGACATCCGTGAATTTGGTTTCGCTCAGACTGCTGAAGTGAGAGAAATTCAGGGATAGCTGTAAGTTGTTGGGAAACCTGTAATCCATTGAGAAACCTGTCTCGATCAGGTTGAGTCCCGTGCTTGCCGGTCGATATTCCTCCTGTTCCCAGGATATGTACTGGCCATCCTGACTGGTGAAGGATGAAGATGCTTCCCGGAGTTCGGGCTGTTCCGGAAGTGTTCCAAACTGGTAACCGAGCCTCGGGGTAAGGCTCAAGGGGAATTCAGAAAACTGAATGCGGTAGGAGATGCGGGCGGGGATGAGCACTGCCCTGTAACTTTTTTGGCCCGGCTGATGCGGCCGCTGGTCGATCGGATTGATGCCGGTGGAGTATACATGGTAATAGAGACCGGTTCCCAGGCTGAGGTTCCTGGCCACCTCCTGCCAGAGGGCCACTCCTCCTGTTGAACCATACAGCAATGATTGTTTGAATATGTTGCCCGGATCATCTACACGGTTGATGTCCCAGGACGGGCCGGCTTCCAGGCTGACATATGTTTTCAGCTGGGCCCTGGAAGTGGGGGCCAGTAAGATGATCACCAGGAGTGTAAGTATATTTCTTTTCATTGATTTTAAAACGACAGGAGATTGAAATTATTCTGAATCACAAACGAAAATACGAATATTCACCGGAACCCGCTATTTTAAAGTCACCGCAACTATGAGGCAGCAAACGATTGCGGGGTTAAATGCGTATTTTATACGGGAACTGTGAAGCCGTTGAATATTAATTTCCTATATTTGTGACTGTTGGAGGGTGATCTGTTAGTCAGTTAGTATGGTTAGTTAGTT
>CAKZNC010000140.1 GCA_937129385.1 uncultured Bacteroidota bacterium | reverse complement strand
GAGCTTACCAGGCAGGTGAAACAGGAGAAGCGGACCTTTGAAAACAACAAGGAGTTGTTTGCCAGCAACCACATCTCCAGGGAGGAGTACGAACGTTCGGGTGAGGCATACAGAGCTTCAAATCAGAAGCTGGAGCTTGTGAAGGAGAATTACAGGAACGACTCGCTCTACAGGTCCATTCAGATCAGCTCACTGGAGTCCTCTGTGAAAAGCATGGAAAAGAGCATGGGGATCATCCGGAAAAGGCTTGAGAATCTGAATTTCAAGGCACCGGTGGATGGCGAACTGGCAACACTTACTCCGGAGATCGGACAGGTAATTACCTACGGAACCCGCGTGGGGACCATCAATATTCTCGACTCCTATAAACTGCGCGTGGAGATCGATGAACATTACATCGCCAGGATCCAGGCAGGGCTTACCGGGGAGTGCGATTTTGCTAACAAATCATACCCGGCGGAGATCGTGAAGATCTACCCGGAGGTGCAGAACGGTCGCTTTGCCGTTGACATGGAATTCACCGACAGCATCCCGGAGCAGATCAGGATCGGTCAGGCCTCACGTATCAGGCTCCAGCTGGGTGAATCCAGGAAAGGTTTACTGCTTTCAAAAGGAGGATTTTATAACAAGACAGGCGGACAGTGGGTGTTCGTGGTGGATCCCTCTGGTGACTTTGCCGTGAAAAGGGATATTTCCATCGGCAGGCAGAATCCAAGGTACTATGAGGTGCTGGACGGACTGGAGGCCGGGGAGAAGGTGATCACCTCCAGCTATCAGAACTTTGCAGATCATGACAAACTTATCCTAAAAAATAATTAGACCCATGGGATCCAGGAATATTATTTCAGCGTCTTTGTTTCTGTTGGCATTTTTCTGTGCGCCTGTTGGTGCACAAGACCAGGAAGAATGGTCGATCGATGCATGTATCACGTACGCACTTGAAAACAATATTGAATTGAAAAGAGAAGGACTGAATACGGAGATTGCAAAGCATGACCTGAATCAGTCCCGGCTGAATGCACTGCCCGATCTGAACGGACAGGTCAACCACGACCTGGGTGCGGGACGTATACTGGACCGGGGGACCTATGAATGGCTCAATACCCAGGTGAGCCAGGGGGATCTTGGCCTGGCCAGTAACTTGACACTATTCAGCGGATTGCAGGGATACAATGCCATGAAAAAGGCAGCGGCAGACTACAGGGCATCGGTCTCCAACCTGGAGGTGGCGGAAGACAACCTGGTGCTGAATATCATGAATGCGTACCTGGATGTGTTGCTGAACCAGGAACTGTATGAGATCGCACATGAGAAGGTGCGCGTGGCCGAGTTGCAGGTGGAACGCATGGAGCAACTTGTTGAAGTAGGAAATGCCGCTTCCGGAGAGCTGTTGCAGGTTAAATCCACTGCTTCCACGGAAAAATACCAGATGACTCTGGCAAAAAACAGACTGAACTTTTCAAAACTGGAGCTTGCACAGCGGATGAATCTCCCTGTGGATGCCTCTTTTGAGATCAACAAACCGGAGATCCAGGATCCCTCGGAATTGCAGGTGCCCAACCTGGATGATGTGTACCACAAGGCCGCTGAGATCCTGCCCCATATCGATGTGGCAGAATTCAATATCACCTCTAGTGAGAAAAGCCTGGCCGTAGCTCGAGGCGCACTTTCACCGGAGCTTTTTGTCAGGGCACTCTATTATTCCACCTACAGTGACAAGTTGATCAATCCACGAGAGATCGATCCGGCAAATCCGGTACTTGAATATCCTGTTCCCCAGCAGGTATTTGACAACCAGTACAGGCAGCTAACGGTTGGGGTGAATATTCCCATTTTCAACAAATGGCAGAACAGGACAAACATCAGCAAGGCAAAGATCGGACTTATGGATGCACAGCTGAGGTTGGAGAATACCAGGCAGCAGCTTTACAAGGATATCCAGAAATATCATTCTGAGCTGCTGGGAGCACTTGATAACTACAGGTCTGCCAGTGAATCCCATGCCAATAACCAGGAGGCATACCGGTATGCCGAAGAACGATTCAGGGTGGGCATGGCAACCGCACTGGAACTGGAAGAGGCCAGGAATAAACTGTTCGAGGCGCAGGCCGAAATGGTCGCTTCTAAATATCGTTTCGTGTTCTACGAAAAGATACTTGATTTTTACAGGGGCGAAGATGTGAATTTCAATTAATGCTACTTCCCGGTTAAACTTTGAACCCGTTTTTTTGTTTTCAAAACATCACCATCAGTCAAAAAATTGGCGGGCAGAACATTTTTTGTATATAATCTGCTATTTTTACCGAGCTAACCGGATGCCAATGAAAAGGATTTGGATCGTACTCTTCGCTGCCTTGTTGCTCCCGCAGGTCTCTCCTGCCCAGGTCATTAACTTCGGGAAGACCCTCCCGGTAAGATCTTTTAGTCTGACTGCCGCTCCCGTTTACAATGTCGACAATGTATTTCACTGGGAACAGGCAGGCATGTCCTACCTGGTGATGGCAGGATATGGGTTTACCTACAACCTTGACATGAGTGCCAAATACGGCTACTACAACGGCGCCGACTATTTCGGGGTGGACCTGCAGTATCTTTTCAGGGAGACCCGGCAAAGCTATTATTCGCTATATGGGGGCGTGCACAAATGGGATGAGTATGGTGTGGATGCTACCGTCACCTACACCTACACACCGCAGTATTGGGCCAACCTTTCAATCGGACTCGACCTGGATGTGGATATCAGTGTGCTTGAATTGAGGGCCTGGGTACCTTTGAATTTCGGCATCAACATTGACGACCGCTATTTCATTTACCTGGAATATAATCTTCCTGCCACAGAGGAGGCGTGGGATATCCTGGGGGGAGGGGTCACTTTTATTTTCAGGTAATGGTCCAGGACCAGGGGCAGGTCATCCATGTTTGCTTTCCTGATGTGCGAGACCTTATTCACTGTACACCATTTCGCCCCCGGAGAAGGTCATCAGCACCTTCACACCGGGGATGTTGATCTCTTCGGTGGTCATGATGTCTTCTGCTGTCACCACGAAATCGGCCAGTTTACCCTTTTCAATGCTTCCTTTGAAATCCTCCTCGAAAGCGGCCTTTGCTGCCCAGGTGGTCATTGAGCGAAGTGCCTCTTCACGTGTCAGTGACTCCTCTGCCAGGAACCCGCCTTCGGGGTATCCCGTATGATCTTTCCGTGCCACGGACGCGTAGAATCCATAAAGAGGATTGATGTCTTCGACGGGGAAATCACTGCCGTTGGGGATCCAGCCCAGCTCGTTCAACAGGGTCCGGTATGCATAGGAACCATCCATTCTTTCAGCCCCCAGCCGCTCTTCCGCCCAGTACATGTCTGATGTTGCATGGGTTGACTGCACCGATGGGATGATCCTGTATTTACCAAACAACGGGAAATCCGATGGTGCAATGATCTGTGCATGTTCGATACGCCACCTGCGGTCATTTCCCTCTTTGAGCAGACCGGCATATATTTTAAGCACTTCGTGGTTTGCGGCATCTCCAATACAGTGTATCGCTACCTGGTAGTTGTTCTCCAGTGCACGCATGCTCAGCTCTTTCAGTCGGGTTGTGTCGGTCACGAACAGTCCGCGGTTATCCGGGTCATCCGAGTAGGGTTCGATCATCCTTGCACCCCGCGACCCAAGGGCACCGTCGGCATAAAGTTTCAATGTACCGATTGTGAGGCGATCGTTCTGGTATACCCCCTTTTCGATGAATTCTTTGAAATTGCTCTCCGAAGGCTCCAGCCATGCATTGATCCGCATTTTCAGACGCCCGTCTGTCTGCATTGTATCAATGAGTCTGACCATGTTGGTGGACAATCCTGCATCGGATACCGATGTGAGGCCAACGGCAAAACAGTTCTCCTGTGCCCGCCGCAACCCCGCGCTGATCTCCTCGTTTCCGGGCTCCGGTATGATGCGCGCCACCAGTTCGATGGCATTGTCGATCAGGATCCCCGAAGGCGCACCGTTCTTCAGTATGACATCTCCGCCATCAATCCGGCTGTTTTGGTCAACTCCCGCCATTTCAAGTGCCTTTGTATTCGCCCATCCTGCATGACCGTCGATCCGGCGCAACAAGACCGGGGTGTCGGGAAAAACACTGTCCAGCGTCTCCCTGTCAGGAAATTGCATTACCTCCCAGTCGTTCTGGTCCCAGCCCCTTCCGGTGATCCATCCACCCGGGGATGTCTTTGCAAAAGCCCTGCATCTTTCGATGATCTCGTCCACAGATCCGGTCCCCGCCAGGTCGACCTGGTTGAGTGACTGGGCATAACCTGCAAAATGACAGTGTGCATCGTTCCAGCCCGGGTAGACAAAGCGACCGGACAGCGAGATGGCGCGCTTTGCATCATATTTTCTTTCCATCTCGGCACTGCTGCCGGTATCCAGGATCTTCCCATCCTTCACCACGAAGGATTCCACAACGGTAAAGGAACTGTCAACCGTATAGACAGTGGCATCCTTGACCAGTAATTCAACTTGTTCTTTCTTGAGCATCTGGCACTGGGTTAAGATTAGTAAACTTGAAAACAGGATTATCCGCAACATTGTTTTTGTTTTTTTGTAAAAATAGTTTTTTTAGTCGAGAGTTGAGAGTCGAGGGTCGAGAGAGAGTGCACTTCGACAGAGATGGGTGAAGGGCAATGGGCAAGGGGCAATGGGCAAAGGGCAATGGGCAATGGGCAATGGAGAAGATGCCGGGGACTGATGGTTGACGGCTAAAGACTGATGACTGCCGACTCGGAAATGCCGACTGCCGACTGCCGACTGCCGACTGCCAGCTGCCAGCTGCCGACTGGGCACAAACTCTCGACCCTTAACCCTCCATCCTTAACTCACCTCCCTTAACTCACCTCTCTTAACTCTCCACTCTTAACTCTCCACTATTTTCCCTACTTTTGTCTCCCGTGAATAACATGCAAAAATACCTGGTGCATCCGGTCTTCGGGATCATCTCCGAAGTGGTGGAGGAACGGAGGGAAGAGACCTGGGTCATCGGGGGCTTTGTGAGAGACATACTCCTTGACAAATCCCCGGAAGATGTCCAGGACATTGATATTGTCGTGGTTGGAAGCGGGATCGGACTGGCGGAGAAGGTCAGGCAAAAACTGGGCAAAGATGCCAGCCTGGCGGTCTATAAGAATTTCGGTACCGCGATGATCCGTCATGGCAACCTGGAGCTTGAATTTGTGGGAGCAAGGAAGGAGTCCTACCGTCGGAACTCCAGGAAACCGATCGTGGAGAACGGGACCCTCGAAGATGATCAGCGCAGACGGGATTTTACCATCAATGCAATGGCCATCTCCCTGAATAAAGATACCTATGGTGATCTGCTGGATCCCTTTAACGGTCAGGACGACCTACGGAAAAAGATCATCCGGACCCCCCTTGACCCTGAAGAGACCTTCTCGGATGATCCCCTCCGCATGTTGCGTGGCATCCGGTTCGCTACCCGACTGGGATTTGAGATTCATGACAAGACCTTTGAAGCCATTAAAAAGGCAAATTCACGGATACGGATCGTCTCACAGGAGCGGATCACCGGGGAACTGAACAAGATCATGGAAACCACCAGGCCGGGGCGGGGGTTCCGGTTGCTGGATGCATGCGGACTCCTCCAGATCATCCTGCCCGAACTCCACAGGATGAAGGGAGTGGATGAGGTGGAGGGAATCCACCACAAGGATAATTTTCTCCATACCCTCGAGGTACTGGACAACCTTGCTGCCAAAAGCGATGACCCCTGGCTCAGGTGGGCAGCCTTGTTTCATGATGTTGCCAAACCAGCAACGAAAAAATTTGAGCCCGGAACCGGCTGGACCTTTCATGCGCACGATTTTATCGGCGCGAAAATGATCCCCGGGATCTTCAAGCGCCTTAAACTCCCGCTCAACGACCGGATGAAATATGTCAGGAAACTGGTCAGACTACACCTCAGACCCATCGTCCTGTCACAGGAGACTGTGACAGATTCAGCGGTGCGCCGACTCATTTTCGATGCCGGGGATGAGATCGAGGACCTGATGACCCTGTGCGAGGCAGACATCACTTCGAAAAACGAGCGAACCGTAAGGAGACACCTGAAGAATTTTGCCATTGTGCGTAAAAAGATCGTCGAGATTGAGGAGAAGGACCATGTCAGGAATTTCCAGCCCCCCATCTCGGGCGATGACATTCAATACATTTTCGGCATAAAACCCGGAAGGGAGATCGGGATCCTGAAAAATGCGATCAAGGAGGCGATCCTCGACGGGAAGATCGAAAACCGGTTCGAACCTGCATACAGGATGCTGCTGGAAGAGGCAAAGGCACTCGGACTGAAACAGGTCAATTCCCTCGAAGCTTCCCGGCATCAAGACGGAGCACCAGTGGAAGATGATCGCTGATCCCCCCGTTGTAGCGAAAGCCGGTATAGGTTCTGAGGGGCTTTTGACCGGAATATTTCTCATCCGGTTCCAGGAGTTGTGAAAATGTAACGATCTCTGCACTGAATGCTTCCCCGTCAAGGTGGTCCCCAATAAACACGTGGTCGATCGATCCCCAGTTTCCCTGGTACTTGTAAGACAAAAAGGTACCGCCGGGAACTACCTCCTTTAAAGGATATGAACCTTCCAGTACCTCAACCGGAGCCGATCCTGAAAAGTCGTTCAGGTCACCGCCGGTAATGAGGATCCGGCCGGGAGCAGCGGTAAGCAGACTATCAGTAAAGCGTCCAAGTGCATGCGCTTGTTGTATTCTGAATTTTTCGGTCTCCAGCGCGCCTCCGTACTTTGAGCTCCAGTGACAGCCAACCACGACCATGGTGTCCTTTCCGTCGGTGAACCCGGCCGATATCATCTCCCGGGTGTCCATGGTTCGTCCCTGCTCATCGAAGACGGTGATCCAGCTGGTGTCGATACAAACCAGGAGATCTGACCTGTACAGCATGCCCACATCCATTCCCCTGTGATCCGGGCTGTCACGATGCAGGAGCTGGTAGCTGTAACCCGACAGCAGGGGATGATAGATGAGATCATTCAAGACCTGTTTATTTTCAATTTCACTCAGACAAACAACCGCGGGAGGATTCCATCCGTTCACCCCCAGGATCACCTTGCTGATGCCTGCGATTTTTCGGTAATACCTGTAATCATTCCACCGGCGTGTCCCTTCCGGGGTGAAATCATCGTCCCCGTCACCGGGAGCATCATCGGGATGGAAAAGGTTCTCGACGTTGTAGAACATGATGCATAGGTCCTGGTCTGGCTGCGCCTGGCAGCCTGAAACAGCAAGCAAGATACAGATGATGAAAGCGATGTGACTTATGCTCATCACGGGAATTGTTATTTTCCAGTAACTGTTAATGTGGTGAGCGGGAGAAAAATCGGTTATTCGGAAATAAATTCATAAGCCCCAAGATCCGGTCCCTGGTCGGAAGGCCTCAACCGCGAGTTGCCGTTTTTATCCAGCGGTGCCTCCGTGGCAAACCCGATATCTCCTGCATTAATGGCAGGGGAGAGGGAATCCAGTTCATAACTGACCCTCAGAGAGTCGAACATGGGATCCTGGTTCACATAAATGGACTTGAAATTCGGATCTGTGTAAAAATTGTACACCTCCTCATCCAGCCTGGCCATCAGGTGGTCAAACGTGTAATTCAGGGTCCCTTCATCTGCCCGGCTGATCAGGATCTCGTTGTTCCTTGATCCATAGATGATGCTGTTGGTGAAGGTGGCCTCCTCGATGTCGCTGGGAAGAGGCACATAACCATCCTGCACCGAGTCATAGATTGGGACATAATTGGCGATGAATACGGCTGGTGTTTTACGATTGGAATAAAAGGTACGCCAGTAATTGGCGAATGTGCAATGGTTGAACCTGTAAGATCCTTCATAGATCAATTCGACACAGCTGTTGCCGCAGTCGCCGATAACTGTATTGTATGCTTCGATCGAAGTTCCCTGCGCCAGGATGCCGTCGTAACTCATCTGGTTGATCTCAGTGTTGGAGATTTTCAGTACCGGTTCCTCCCCATAAATGGGGGAGTTTACATATAAACCCACGGTTCCGTTGATGATTTTTGCATGATTTATTACATTCGCGGTGCTTGGGTATTGGAAAAAGATGAAGCCCCACTGACCGGGCTTGTCGCTGTAGAACTCTTCGAGGCGGTCCCCCTGGATGATCACCGGGTTGTCAGCATCGCCCAGGATCTCAATGGTTCCGATGACCTTAAAGAAAGCATTACTATGCATATGAATTCTTGCACCTTCACTAATTGTTAAAGATTGAAACGTATCAATTACTAAGCTGTCAATAATTAAATAGGGCTTGTCGGCTGTCCATACTGTTGGTTCAGTAATATGCTCCCCTTTTTTCATGTGCACATCCTGTCCCCAGGCCATCAGGTCCACGTCCTGGAGGTTTCCGTTCACCGAAAATGTGATGGAGTCCTGGATCCGCAGGATGTCAGGCGACATGTTCGGGTCCAGTGTCGCCTCCACAAACACGAACATACTGTCATTCGGGGCGATCTCGTATCCTTCAAATCGGGTGCCCGGTGATCCGTCTACGTTGATGCGGAAGACCGACTGCTCACCGCCGGCAAGATGAATTTCATCGATCATGATGAAACGGCTGTGCGGATTGTAGATCCGGAATGACCTTGTACTTGTGCCAATGGTCGTGAAAACTGTGTCAAAATAGACGGTATCCAGACTGAAACGCAGGGTGGCATCGCTGTTTTCAATGTATACCCGGTCGGGTCTGCAATGGTAAAGCGACAATAGGATCGTTGTGAAAACCAGTATGTAAATAATTCTTTTCAAGGCACAGGATCTTCAATTCTCAATAATAACGCAAAGATGGTAAAAAAAGTGTTCTCTCCACTCTCCACTCTCCACTCTCCTCTCACTCTTAACTCTTAACTCTTAACTCTTAACTCTCCTCTCTAAACTATTTTCCCTA
>CAKZNC010000139.1 GCA_937129385.1 uncultured Bacteroidota bacterium | reverse complement strand
TGGCAGCAACCGGTTTGAATGCACAGCAAAACCTCATCGTGAATACCGAAGGTAGGGAGCACCTCTCCCTCAACGGAACCTGGAAGATCATTGTCGATCCCCTCGAAACCGGCTATTACGACTACCGTTACCAGCCCCTCGACCAGCGAGAAAATGCCGGTAATGACGCATTCTTCAGCAATGCAAAGCCTGAAAATAAAACCGACAGGATCGAATATAATTTTGATGCCGGTGAATCGCTTGTGGTGCCGGGTGACTGGAATTCGCAGATGGAAAAGCTGCAATACTACGAAGGCACGGTCTGGTACAGGCGCATGTTCGATGTGGGCGACCTGGATGAGGCGAAAAGATATTTTGTATGGTTCGGTGCGGTCAACTACCAAGCTGATGTTTACCTTAACGGAACAAAGCTTGGTGTGCACATTGGTGGATTCACACCGTTTAATTTCGAGGTCACGGGGTTGTTGAAAAAGGAGGGGAACTTCCTGGTGGTAAAGGCAGACAATAAACGGTCTCTCGATGCAGTGCCCACCATCAACTTCGACTGGTGGAACTATGGCGGAATCACCCGTGATGTGAAACTGATCGAGACGCCCGCTACATTCATCGAAGACTACAAGATGCAGCTCGACCCGGAGGACCCGGACTATATCAATGGATACGTCATGCTCAATGGCAAAAGACATGATTCTACAGTAGTGAGTGTGAGGATTCCTGGGCTGCGCATCAATGAATCTGCCCAAACCGACAAAGATGGAAATGCGATATTCAGGATTAAGGCAAAACGGGTGGAGAAATGGTCGCCTGACAGTCCGGTACTCTACGATGTTTATATTGACAATGAAGGAGATATTGTTAGTGACAGGATTGGTTTTAGGAATATCTCTACCCGGGGAGACAAGATCATGCTCAACAATAAAGCGATCTTTCTGAAAGGAGTTTGCATTCATGCCGAAAATCCTTTCAAACCGGGCAGGGCCACCTCACGTGAGGATGCGGCACTGTTGTTGGGATGGGCAAAGGAGCTGGGCTGTAATTTCGTAAGGCTGGCGCACTACCCGCATGCCGAACATATGGTGAAACTGGCCGATGAAATGGGGATCATGGTGTGGGAAGAAAACCCTGTATACTGGACCATCAACTGGTCCAGTCGGGATACATATGCAAACGCAGAAAACCAACTGAGAGAAGTGATACAGCGTGATAAAAACCGTGCATCAGTGATCATATGGTCGATGGCGAATGAAACACCTCGAAGCAGTGAGCGCCTTCATTTCCTGACTAAACTTGCCGTTACAGCCAGGGCACTTGATGATACCAGGCTGATCAGCGCTGCCCTCGAAAAGCATTACGTTGAAGGGAAAGAGAATGTGCTGACCATCGATGATCCGTTTGCAGCCTCGCTGGATGTGCTGAGTTTCAATGAGTATGTGGGATGGTACGACGGACTTCCGGAAAAATGCGACAGGATCAGCTGGGAGATCAAACAGAACAAACCGGTGATCGTGTCTGAATTCGGCGGTGGTGCCCTGCAGGGATACCACGGCGACAGCCTCACCCGCTGGACCGAGGAGTTCCAGGAAGACCTGTACGAGGAGAGTGTGGAGATGCTCGACCGGCTGCCACAACTGGCCGGGATGACCCCCTGGATCCTGGTTGATTTCAGGTCACCGAAACGCACACTGCCTGAAATCCAGGATGGGTGGAACCGGAAAGGGCTGATCAGCTCAAACGGTCAGAAGAAAAAGGCATTCTGGGTGATGAAGAGGTTTTATGAGGCAAGGGGCAAAGGGCAATGAGCAATGTCAGTCGGCAGTTGGCAGTTGGCAGTCGGCAGTGGGCAGTCGGCAGTTGGCAGTGCAGAGTCGAGAGGTAGTGGTGAGTTATTGTAAATTTTAAAGACTTGTGATTAGATACCGGAGGGATCAAATCACGTAACCCTGTATCGCAGATGGGTTTGTATAATATGGATTTATCTTCGTAAACGTCACAGTTCTCATCCAACAAATATATGGTTGAATACCCCTCAAGGAAGGTGCCGCGTATTTCAGTGAAATCAGCCTTTATGGTGACCGGGTATTCCATCGCCCGGACGAAAATCTCAAAATTATTGTTTATCGATTTAAATAGCCCGAAGGGTCTGAAATCTGTTTTCAGATCCATATTCTCCGGGAAATACAGGTTGGGAGGGTCAGGGAATTGAGACATGGATTCCCGGTGACAGTTAAAATGACTTGAGTCACGATGGATCACCCTGGCATCAAGGTTTTCAATAGATTCACCGAAAATATTTTTCTCTCTAAGTTCAGGATCAATTCCCACAATGGCTTCATCGTTCAATCCAAAAACTACCGTATCCCTGTTTCCAACATTGTCCTGGAAATAGAGGTAAAGTGCAACATTCTGTGCCTGGATATTCAGAAGAAAAAACAACAAATAGAGACCAGGATCAATCTTTTCATGCGATGAATCTATATATATATTTTACATGTAAAAATCTATCATTTATTCCCGGGGTTGAAATGCCGGAGAAAACCCCTGGTGATTTTGTTCAAAGAATTGAATTACCGCATCTATCCCACTTTTCCGCAACCGCTCCTTATCCTCATCTTTTAACCTTTTTATTCTTGGACCTATACCAACCGACGAGACTGAAATTGTTCTCTCCCAATCCTCATTTGTCAGCTGATGCCTGTTTAGACTCTCCAGGGTCAGGATATAAAAGGCTTCGATATAGCTCTTCAGATCAGTGATATCCTGTTCGACCAATCCCGTTCGTTTTCGATCGTTTTCAATCTGCCTGTCTGAATCAATCCTGATTCCAAGCGTCTTTTTATCTGGGATTCTATACCTTGAACCCATTGAATCGACCCCGGTTTCATCAAACATTTCGATGGGAAAATTACCAAGAATACCCCCATCAACAACAATATCCAGGTCTTCCCTATCATCCGGATTCTTATATAATTCCCCATCTTTATCGATAAAATTGGCTTCAAAATAGAGGGGGATGGACATCGACACCTTCACTGCATCTTTGATCTTCATTGAAGGATAAGTTTCAGCTGAAAATATGATCATTTCCTGCCTGTTCAGACAGGTACCAGTGACATACAATTCTTTAAATCCGTTCTCAGTTAATTCGCTGAATGTGATTTCAGGATTTCCTGTTTTGGCAACAATGATCTCCTCAAGCCATTTCTCAAAATTATTGTTCTTATACCAGCCAAATCGGTTGTTCATTCGATAGATACCTCCAACAAACCATCCCCCACCACTATTAAACTTTTGGAAACGGGTGGATGATACGATCCTGAAGATTTCATCTGAGCTATAATCCAGGGCAACCATCAATGCTGTTATTGCCCCGGCTGAAGTCCCGCCGACCTTTTCTATCTCCCGGACCACTCCATATATTTCTAACTGTTCGATTACGCCCGAATATGCGAGTCCTTTTATGCCCGCCCCCTCAAATACCAGGTTTTCATATTGTTGCTGTGACAATAGATCTGGGGTGAGATAAAAGATTGAGATGATTGCAAGAAGAAGTTTCATTTCATGAAGTTGGTAGATGAACAAAAACCATTGAGATGACCACAAAAAATGTGCAATAAATATATTATCAGGAGGTGCAATACTTCAATCTAAGAATGAATTTTCAAGGATGAATCAGAAATACATCTATTTGAGACCGTTTTCAATAGATTGATCAGATCCTGATTTTTCAAAATTACACTGTGTCTGCCTTCACCATCATCCCCTCCAGAATCTTTACCGCATCCTCAACTGCCTTTGCACAGATAGTACCATGGATCTGCTTCTCTTCCATCTCCCTCTTTCCCTCTTCAGTGTTCATATCCACGCCGGTGATCTCCCTGCAGCTAAGGGAGCCCTGGAGCGCCGTGAACTGCTTTGAAAAATCCCGTACCATCTCTCCCGAGACCTCCTTGGCTTCTCCATTGTCTGCAGCAATGTTTGATGCATAGATACTGAGGGCCAGAAATGAACCTGTAACTGCCCCGCAGGTATACTGCATCTTTCCCATGCCCCCGCCGAGCGCAGCAGCAATCGCGCGTAGCTCTTTCTCATCCTGATCCAGCAAATCGCTGAAGGTGGTCAGCACTGCCTGGGCACAATTGTAACCTGTTTTGAATTTCTCTGAGGCGGATTTTGATCGTTCTGACATAGCTCAAGGGTTATATAAGATAAATATACAGAGAATTATAATACCATCCTTGGTCAGAATTCGCTGCAATAATTTAAAACGCTGCCGGAAGATCCTTACGACCATAAAAACCTTCCATACTGACCCGGCCAGGACCTTCCCTGCAACATTGCCCTGTTATTACTCCAGGAAACTGGTCAGCTTGTTTGTGAAATAATAATGAGATATAAAATCTGCCAGCAGGAACTCTCCTGGTGATTTCATGATTATTTTCTTCATTTTCCTTCTACTCTGCTCACTTCAAAAATCTTCCCCTGGTACAGCCGCTGCATTTCAACCCTGAATCCTTTTGCTGCCAGCTCATTTCCGGAAAATGCCCCGATCGTGTCACCCTGATCGGCATCAATAACCGCGTATTCCGCCTCATCATCAAGACCTTGCACCGTTAATGTCCTTGACGATTCTACAGCTCCCTGCCTGAAAACACCCACAATGCCCCCTTCAAGGTTCTCGGTGTTGATCCGCTGCCAGCCGTCCCATCTTCCTTCAGCGGGTTCACCAAATCCCACCAGATCCTGCCTGTATGAAAGGTAATCATACTTCTGCTGCATCTCTTCCATCCAGTCCGACCAGCCCTTCAGCCATTCCCGGCTGGATGCGGGCACCTCCCGGATGTCACCCAGCATGATGGGGAAGGTCCCCAGCAGTGAGAAAAAATCAAATTCCAATTCGGGGCTGTCAAGTCTGAGGTTGCCTACCACAAGTGTCGATGCAGGGATAATAGGCGTCCGCTGCCACGCAAGGTGTCTCACCCTTAATGCGCCGGAAGGTGGAGCCTCCTCGATGTTGGAAAGCCAGTTCCCTTCAGCATGTTTCAAAAATGCATAATCGGCCATATGCAATTTTCCCAGGGTCTCGAATGTGCAGTCTATAAACAGATCCGGTGCCTCCTCCTGCAATTCATCAAACAGTCCGAACAATCCCCTGTAGTTGGAGATAAAGGATTCAGCCTGGTCGTGATGACCGGCGTGATCTTCAGCATAACAACCAGCAATGGCAGGATCATAGGAGTAGGCGCTTGTCACCGTGGCAAAGTCAAGTTTGGTATAGGTGAGCCCGTGCTCCCTGGTAAGATCGACGATGATGTCGCGGATGTGGTTTGTCCACCCGGTCGACATGCAGGCGGTCCGCATGCTCATATTCCCCGGGTCATGAAGATTTGTGGTCGCTCCTTCGGGATCCTGTACGTACCATTCAGGGTGCTCCCTGAAAACAGCTGCCGTGGTACTTGCCGATCCGATACTCAACCAGAGTCCGGGCTCCATGCCCTTTTCCTTGATGTCATCAAATACCGGGCGGAGTCCGTTCGGAAATTTTACATTGTCAATAAGGTAATCACCCACCTGTGTGTACCACCATGGGAGATCGCCTGCCTCATCAGTAAACTCATTGACCTGCCAGCCGTCATCGATCACGAATTCCCGGATCCCGCACTCTTCGGCAGCTTCTGCAAGCTCGGCGATCATCCCTGCATCGATCTGCTTCCTGAAGGGATTCCAGGTGTTGTAGACGAAGACGGGCTTGTATGCGTTCCTGAAGATCTCCAGGCCCATGTGCCGCTTCACATAGTCGGGCAGGGTAAAGTTGAGTGCGGTGTACGGACTGTCGGCGTCGGTGTAGAGCAGGAGAAAAACAGCCGGCGAAGTGAAGAATTCACCCGCTCCCAGCCATGCCCTGAACGGAAAGTCCTGGTCGGGATGCGTCATCCCGGCACTCAGGTCTCGTCCATCCTGGTAGTAGGCGATCCGTTTCAGAACGCCGGGGGCCTCATTCCCGATCACAACCCCTTTACGCAACCCTGGAAGGTGCAGCGCGATAGCAGGATCATCCCAGTCCCCTTCATACGGACCGAGATGTTTGTGCCTGCTGTAAGTGGTGTATAACTCCGTTCCTGTGGGCCGTGCTTTTAATGTCAGCGCTTCGACATCCAGTTCTTCCACCATCACCTCCTTGTTGCCGTTATTGACCAGCCGCAGCTGCTTTCGGATCACCGGCAGGTCGGGGTAGACGGTGTAGATCAACTGCAGCTCCAGGACCGACATAATGCCGTAACCCCTGAAAATCGAGGTGGCTGACGCGCCCCCGGCCTCTTCCCCGGAAAACCTGGTCTCCTGGTATTGCCACTTGCTGAGTCCGCTCAACGAAATGTTGTACACGCTGAACCGGAATTCGGCGGTGGGTTGTTCCACGTCCATGAAATTAAATTCCTCACCCGACAGTTTAAGTGAGCGGGTATGGATCCCGCCATTGCCATCATCCAGGAGGATTTCACGCTGGATCACCCCGTTGTCGATCACGAGGACCTTGTCATCCAGTTCAAAAAAGGGGGATTCCTGCCCCGACAGGTGGGTGAAGGATGCACCCAGTAACAGGGTTGCTATGAAAAGCTTTTTATTCATCGGTATTGCTTGTTGGTTCTGCCAAGATAACAGAAAAAATCCGAAGGTGTATGGAGAAATATAATTACAAATGATCGGTAGTAATAACCGCCATTGGCTTTCTCGGACTGATCTGAATTGCTTACTAATCAGGGATTGTACCTCGATTGCTGCAGGATCTCCAGGTAATTCGATTGCATCATGATTTCCGGTACTCCCAGTTCAGGATTTCGGCGTGCATACTCCCTGACAATCTGCCAGCCCAGCCATACAGCTGCCCTGCCGGGTGAGGCCTTCGGAAAATAAAAGGTCGTGGGCGCTTCCTCAGTCAGCTTCCTGATCTCCAGGGGATCTGTCGAGAACAGCAGGTCATTTTCCACCAGGTAGGTCCACATCTGCGCCTCATTTGCCCGGCAGAATTTCAACTGGTCTGTTGTAAACCCGACCTTCAGACTGTCGGCCATTCCGGGGAACATCGCATCGGTAAAATAGAGCATCATGCCCTTGTGGATCATCCGGTTCAATGCATTGTCGATGGAATCGTTATAGGGGTAAAGAGCCGAGGCCCAGACCTGCGCCACATCAGCAGGGATCTTTTCCGGTACCATGTTGCGTTGCATGTACTGCGGGGTCCCAAGCAGATCGTAAAACGCGCAGTCCCTGCCCAGGTACTGGTCCAGTCCGATCCCAATGGTGTTGCCAATGGTGAAAAGCTTGTGATTGAATCGACTCACATAGCCAACGAGTTGCGGGACCGCTGAATCGGGATAGTGGACCAGGTACCGCTTGAACCCTTCAGTCAGCACTCGCTCGGTTTGCTCCAAATCGGGAAATACCTCCTGTGTGTATTCGTAAACATCGAAGTTCTGGGGATCATTTACAAACATGGAGAGGTAGGAACCGTAGTACTTCTGGGAAGCGGGACCAATATTGATCACATGGACATTGAAAACATCAAAAAAATCCCCGTAATCCATGTAAAATTCAGATACTGCATCTCCAACCGTATCAAAATCGAGGGTAAAAAGCTCACGGTCAAATCTATGCACCACCACCTCCAGGCTAATATCGGAAATATCCACCCTGAGCGGATCATTTTTACACCCGGATAACGTTACTAACAATAGCAGGTTAATAATGAGAATTCGAATGTACGGGTTCATAATCTGAGATGTTTTACCTTTGCGGTGACCAGCAAAATTAATAAAATCATTGGCTCATCTTTAAAAACAACAGAATGACACGAATAGTATGGGTACTTGCAATATTTTTATCCTTCGGCAGTGTGAACGGACAGGGACTTGAGATCGCGGTGCATGCAGATCCGCAATTTGCATGGATCACTTCGGACGAAGCATCAGTGAGCGGTGACGGTTCCATTTTTAACCTGAACACAGGAATTGAATTTGACATCTTCTTTATGCCCAACTATGCCTTCACCTTCGGCGTGGACCTGAACAACCAGGGGGGCAGGATGGTATATGACGATACGATCACCTTCCAGCAAACCAATGGCATGATCGAGGTACCTTCCGGTGTAAGCGTCAGGCACAATCTGCAGTACCTCGGCGTACCCCTGGGACTGAAACTGAAAACCGAGGAGATGGGATATACCACGTTTTATGTGCATGGCGGACTGGCACCCCTGTTCAACCTGAAGGCCACAACCTCGTCTGAGCCTCTCTCGCTGGTCAGGGAAAACATCAAACCCGAGGTGCACATGTTCAGCATGAACTATTTCGTAGCCGCAGGGATCGAATACCGGCTGGCAGGCAATACCGCCCTCATTTTCGGGTTCAAATGGACCGCCGGGTTCAATGATGTAACCGACAATGATTTTGCAAATAATAACCTGAACAGCGCCGGACTGAATTTCGGCGTGGTCTTTTAATTAAGCCTGATGAAGATCGCTTTAGCTCAGCTGAATTATATTGTAGGTGATATCGAAGGTAACAGGAAAAAGATCCTGCAAACTGTCCTGGATGCCAGGAAACAGCAGGCCGAACTGGTGGTCTTCTCCGAACTGGCCATCTGCGGATACCCCCCGCTGGACCTCCTCGAGCGCGGCACTTTCGTTGAGTCCTGTGTCGATGCCATCCACCTTCTTGCAATTGAGATTCCGGAAGATACAGCTGTACTGGTGGGCGGACCTGAATTCAATGAACACGAAGAGGGGAAATTGCTGTTCAACAGTGCATGGCTCCTCCAGGGCGGAAAGGTCATCAATACATTCAGGAAATCTCTCCTACCCACTTACGACATTTTCGATGAATACAGGTATTTCGAGCCGAACCGCACCTTCAGCCTTATAGAGCTCAATGGCAAAAAGATCGCTGTGACCATCTGCGAGGACCTGTGGGACGACCAGCCCATGGAGAACAGGTTCTCCAGGAGCAGGCTGTATACCAGGCATCCACTTGAAGAGATGGCTCCGGAAGGACCCGATCTTGTGATCAATATCGCCGCCTCCCCGTTCGCCGCCACACGCATGGAGGTCAAGAAACAGATCTTCGTCGAAAAAGCCCGCAAACACCATCTGCCGGTCTTCATGGTTAACCAGGTCGGCGCAAACACCGAACTGATCTTCGAAGGAGGGTCGCTGGCAGTAGGCCCCGACGGATCCATCCATCACCAGCTCGCCCTTTTTGAAGAGGACCTCTACGTCACAGAAACCGACCTGACCAGCCCCGGTGAGGATGCTAAAATCCCCGACTGGGCCCGTATATCCATGATCCATGACGCACTGGTGCTGGGAGTACAGGACTATTTTGCAAAATCGGGGTTCAAAAAAGCCACGCTGGGACTCTCAGGGGGCATCGACTCAGCAGTAACACTCGCGATTGCAGCAAGGGCGCTTGGAAGTAAAAACCTGCATGTCTTGCTGATGCCCTCTCAATACTCGTCGGACCACAGCATCGCAGACTCGGAACAGATGGCCAGGACCCTTGGGATCAAGTACGACATCCTCTCCATCAAAGATATCTTTGATCTCTATAGGGAGGCCCTCCAGCCGGTATTCGGTGACAGGGAAGAAGACCTGGCTGAAGAAAATATACAGTCACGTATCAGGGGCACACTGCTCATGGCACTCTCCAACAAACTGGGCAACATCCTGCTGAATACCAGCAATAAAAGCGAAACAGCTGTCGGTTATGGTACACTCTACGGGGATATGGCCGGCGGACTGTCGGTCCTTGGAGATGTCTACAAGATCGATGTCTACGCCCTCGCCCGTTTCATTAACCGCGATGGGGAGGTGATCCCTGAAAACATCATCACCAAGCCTCCCTCAGCAGAACTGAGACCCGACCAGAAGGATTCTGATTCCCTGCCCGATTACGAAACCCTCGACAGCGTCCTCGAACTGTATATCGAAAAACAATTGTCGGCCAGCCAGATCGCAGCTGAGGGATTTGACCCACAGCTGGTAAACCGGATCGTCAGAATGGTAAATGTGAATGAATACAAACGCTACCAGACGCCCCCGATCCTGCGCATCTCAACCAAGGCTTTTGGAGTGGGAAGACGCATCCCAATTGTTGGCAGATACTAAAAACTTTATTTACTTTGTGTTTTCCCTGAAGAATAGATAAAAAATATCTATTTTAGCATGTTACTGAACACAAAACATTTATACAGATATGCAGGAGAGGAATTACAATGCTGACAACTGCATTGACAATCCAAAGTCTGTTTTCACTGTCCTGACTCCAAAGGAGAAAGAATACCTGAAACAAAACTATACCTGTGCCTTTTACAAGCGCGGGGAGATCATATTCAAGGAAGGTGACAAACCCATTGGCCTGATGTGCCTTTCGGAAGGAAAAGTCAAGATCTTCAAAGAAGGCGTCGGCGGAAGAGAACAGATCGTTCGGATGGCGAAACCCGTTGGCTTCATCGGATATCGTGCACTGTTTGCCGAGGAAAATCATACCGCCACAGGTGTGGCCATCGAGGATTCCGTGGCATGCATCATCGACAAGGAAAGCCTTTATAAGGTCATGCGCTCCAACCCGGAACTGGCGATCAGCGTTGTAAAATCGTTTGCCTCGGAGCTGGGATTCTCCAATCACCGCACCGTCACCCTCACCCAGAAACATATTCGAGGAAGACTTGCCGAATCGCTGATCTTCCTGAAAGATACCTATGGGTACGAGGACGATGAGAAGACCATCAAGATCTATCTCTCCCGTGAGGATGTGGCCAACCTGTCAAACATGACCACCTCCAATGCCATCCGGACCCTCTCCTCCTTCGCCCAGGAAGAGGTGATCGCCATCGATGGAAGGAAGATCAAGATCCTCGACCTCCAGAAGCTGGAACGCATCAGCGACCTGGGTTAGTCAACCCGTGCGATAGACAATTGCCGGCATGAAATACTTGGCCTATATCCTTACCGCAGCTCTTCTGCGATTACTGTCACTGCTGCCGCGACCACTGCTCTACCTGCATGCTAACCTGCTTGGCTTTGTCCTTCATCGCATTGTCGGCTACCGCCGGAATGTGGTATCGAAAAACCTCCGCAACGCATTTCCCGGATACAGTGAAAAACAGATCTCCGAAACCAGGAAACGCTTCTACCGTAACCTGGCCGATGTGATCGTGGAAAATGCAGTGATCCAGTTCTACCCACGCCGGAAACTCGAAAAAATGTTCAGCTTTAAAAACCCCGAACTGCTTCATCAGTATTATAAACAAGGGCGGCACGTAGTCCTCATCACAGGCCACTACAACAACTGGGAATGGGCCTCTCCCCTCTCCTACACCTTTCAACACCTGGTGATCGGCGTCTACCGCCCCCTGAAAAACAGACATTTCGACCGCGCCTTCCGCACAGCCAGGACACGGTTTGGCGCCGACATGGTGCCCATGGGCAGGATCGGCAGGGCCCTGATCGAATACAGGGAGAATGAGACCCTCACCCTCACAGGTATGGTGGGCGATCAGCGGCCGGTAAGGAAATACGTCCAGTACTGGACCGAATTCATGAACCAGAAAACCGCCGTCTTCACAGGCAGTGAAAAACTGGCCATCAAGATGAATGCCGTGGTCGTCTTCATGAAGGTCCGAAGACTGCACCGCGGAACCTATGAAGCCGAGATCGAAACCATCACCGAATCGCCCAAAGAGACAGGAAAATTCGAGATCACCGAGAAACATACGCGCATCCTCGAACAACTCATCCTCGAAGACCCGGCATGCTGGCTGTGGAGCCACAATCGATGGAAGATCAGCTACGAACGCTGGAAAGAACTGGAAGGAAAAGACTGATGAAAGCTCACCCCTTCTCCCACAGCTTCTTCAGCTTCAGGTATTTGAGGTTCACCTCCCTGGCGCCCAGCCTGCTCACGGTGAATCCCGCCTTCCCGTCCAGGAATCCCATCCTGAATACATAGTCATTCAAAAACCGCCAGCCGGTATGCAGCCAACGCTTCAGCATGTTGGTGTGCACGCCCTTCCGGTAATACGATTCTGCATGGATCGTGGAAAATTTTTCAAGCTGCTCCAGGTGCTCCTCCACTTCGTAATATGAATAGTGCAACAGGTCTCCCTCCAAATGCTTTTTCCGGCACCCCGGATCCAGGATGAATTTGTCATGCGGATTGAGCCCTCCCCATTCGCCGCAGCGTGCATCCCACAACCGCAGCTTCCTCGATGGATACCACGTGGTATGCCGGATCCACTTTCCGCAATAATTGGTCAGCCTGTTGAAATCATACCCATCATGCTCCCAGTCACGCTTGACGGCCAGGATCGACTGTTTCAGCTCATCCGACAGCGCCTC
>CAKZNC010000138.1 GCA_937129385.1 uncultured Bacteroidota bacterium | reverse complement strand
GTTACTCCGCGCAACTCTGCGGTTAAACAGACGCAGTGCGGTATGCGGAGGCTTCGATAAATCTGCATTTTCTCTGTGTTACTCCGCGCAACTCTGCGGTTAAACAGACGCAGTGCGGTATGCGGAGGCTTCAATGTCCCTGCGCCCTCTGCGGTTTAAAAAACGAGCGGCAGCGAGTCCCTCCAAAGAAAATTGTTCCTTTCACCGAAAAATTGCATTTTTGTCCTTGCTTTTCGGACAAGTCACCCCTGTTGCACCGAAATGGAAATTCAACTGGTCTGAATATAATAAAAGGCGGCTTTTACGTTTATTAGGATAACCGGAATGATATTGCGCAGATTGATAATGAAACCCAGGTTCTCCATGGTGGTCTGGCTGACCGCCCTGGCGGGGGTTGGTGTGGACGGACAGATCACCTCCCCGCAGGCAGATGTAGTGCGGCAGCTGGAATATCCTGTCAGCACGGAAACCGATCCCATGTTTGTATTCTACCAGCAGGAGGGAGATCCACAGCAAGGAGCCCTGCAGGCTGGTCTGCCAGTGGCGGGTCCCTTTGATTTTACCTGGACCATGTACGATCCCGGTGCCGACGATTTCACCATTCCGGTTGCCACGGTTTCAGGCGTGGAAACCTCCGCAGTCACCGATCTCGATGAGGGCGGATACAGGGTGGCCATCACAAACGGCACCGACATCGACACCTCCTTCATTGCCTGGGTGATGCTCGACAACCTGAGGGTGTGGACAGAAAAAAACTCCGAAGGTGAACTTGCCTCTTTCCGCGCAGGATGCAGCGACGGAAACTATATCATCATCGCCGGGGGCGTGGAGGTGGACACCTTCAACTATTACGATCCCGTCACCCACGAACAGGTGCTTTTTGAAAACGATTTTGACATCCGCTGGACCAGCGACAATCCAGAGCTCACCATCTATAACGCCACGAACAAGGATGCCATGGGGGCAAATTATTCAAATGAACCACCCTACGAGGATACGTGGTACATCCTTACGGCAACCGACAGCCTGGGAATGTCTGAGGACGATTCGGTATTCTACGATACCAAGCATACGAAAGCAGAATTCACCGTGGAGTACTTCGATAAAGTACTGTACAATGACGCCATGAGAGAATATGAAAGAGACGGGGGTGTTGAACCTGACAGTCTTGATGAAGATTTCTGGGTGGAGGACCTGGGGACAACCTGGAGCCCGGACGCGGGCATGCAGGACGCGCCCCTGGCAGTAAGGTTCATTAATGAATCCCTCAACGGATACGAATTTACATGGGTCTTCGTGGATTCACTCGAAGAGGCCACTGGGGAACAGTTCATAAGGGACACAATGACCATGGACCTGGATTCCGTACCCAGGTATACCTACAGAATGGCCGATGAATTCTACTACCCTTACCTGGTCTCGGAGAGCGATGCAGGGTGTGTCGATACCTTCAGGCTCGAAGACGGGATCCAGGTAGTGGGATCGGAACTGCTGGTGCCGAACTTTTTCAGCCCGGTGATGGTCAATTCTGCCTTCAGTCCGAATGACGACGGCTACAATGATATCTGGAAATTGAAACACCAGTCTATCAAGGAGTGCAAGCTCACTATCGTCAATCGGCGCGGTCAGGTGATCTACAGGAAGAATATTGAGGACATGTATGCCTGGGAAGGCTGGAGGGGGACCATACTGAACACAAATCGCGAAGCTCCGGCAGGACAATATTACTACGTAGTTGAAGCCCTGGGATACGACGACGAGGAATTCAAGAACCCGAATGTCATCGAGCAGTGGAAGCTGGACAGACAACAGGGAGGAGGAAGCGGCCAGAACCCGGATGGTGAAGAAGAGGTTGACACCTCCGCAGATAAATATGTAGGCTGGATCTATCTTTTCAGGGAGTAAGTCCCCCTGCTGATCCGGTCCTCTAAACCAGCGCTATGAGGACGCTCCGATTTGTCATCGTATTTTTCCTGATCCTGGTGTCAGGTGGCTTTTTTTATGTCACCGCAGAGGTGGACATACAGACTTTTATTCTGAACCTCCTGGAGCACTCCCATGAAAATGCGATCGTCATTGTCCTCGTGATCACCGGGCTCACGATCTTCAGCACAGCAAGCGGACTCCCGGTCTTTTACTTCAGCGTCGCACTCGGTTTCCTGCTCCCCTTCCTGCCTGCAATCGGACTGGCATGGATCATCAACCTGGTGGCGGTCATGATCACCTACATCATGGTAAAAAAGGTCTTCTCCGCATCCTTCAGATCCAGGTATGGTCAGAAAAAAATGATCCGGAAGATCAATGAGCGGATCAGGAAATACGGTCCGTGGACCGTGGCCATGTCCAGGGGCATCTACATCATCCCCACCAACATCCTCAACTTCAGCTTTCCACTCAGCCGGATCACGGCGCGACAGTACCTGGCAGGAACCATGGCCGGACTGGTCCCCGAATGCCTGGTGAATACAGGTACCGGCTACCTCCTGCGGCACCAGTTCATGCTGCTCAGCGAACCACAACAAAACCTTCTCAAGAGCCTGGTGATCGGCGGATTCCTGGTCCTTATGATCGCTGCTTTTCTCTACCTTCGGTTCCGGAAGAAAAAGATCGAGCAGGAAAGTCTCAGTGAGATCGTCCCGATGCCTGAAGATGAATAATCTGCAGACTTTCGAATACAGGTATGTCAATTTGTCAATTTTTACACATTGGCAGAGTATTTGACAAATAAATGTTGGTTTTTTAGATAAAAAATGACGATTAGACATGGCAAGAAAAACACAAAAGACTGATAAACAGGAGGAAATAAAAGACAAGAAGGTGAACGGAGACACCGGAAATGACACGGAGTATCAGGGCGATACCGCCGCTGAAGAACGGGATGAACAGGAACAATCACCTGGAAATAAGCAGGGCGGACAGTCTGAAGAACAGGAGCATTCAGCAGATGAACAGGATGTTCAGGATGAAGCACAGGCAAGAAAAGAGGAAGAACCTGCAAAATCACCTGAAGAGCTGTTGGAGGAAAAAGTGGCAGACCTGCAGGACAAATACCTGCGTTTGTCAGCCGAATATGACAATTACCGCAAGCGGACCCTCCGGGAGAAGATGGAGCTGCAGGAAAATGCACGGGAGGATATCTTTGTGAACATCCTGCCGGTGGTGGATGACCTGGAGAGGGCGTTGGAGGTGGTAGATACTGCCAAAGACATTAAAGCGGTCAAAGAGGGGATGAAACTCATTCATACCAAGTTCTCCAACTACCTGAAGCAGCAGGGTGTCAAGGAGATCGAAGCACTGGACCTGGCACTGGATACCGATCTGCACGAGGCGGTAACCAAGATCCCTGTAGACAGCAAGAAGAAAAAGGGAAAGGTCGTGGATGTGATTGAAAAAGGATATATGCTGCGAGACAAGGTGATCCGTTTTGCAAAAGTTGTAATTGGGGAGTAGAAGTATGGCAAAGAAAGACTATTATGAAATATTGGAGGTCACGAAGGATGCCTCGCAGGATGAGATAAAAAAGGCATACCGGAAACAGGCGCTGAAATATCATCCCGACAAGAACCCGGGAGATTCGGAAGCTGAGAACAAGTTCAAGGAGGCAGCCGAAGCTTACGAGGTGTTGCGGGATCCGCAAAAACGACAGAAGTACGACCAGTTCGGACATGCGGCATTTGATGGCAGCGGCGGATTCGGTGGTGGCGGCATGACCATGGACGACATCTTCTCGCAGTTTGGCGATATCTTCAGCGGATTCGGGTTCGGCGGTGGCGGTGG
>CAKZNC010000137.1 GCA_937129385.1 uncultured Bacteroidota bacterium | reverse complement strand
CCTAATACCTGTAATGTTCTGGCTTATATGGACCCTCCTTCGAAACACCGATATATGCCGCCTGATCATCGGTCAGCGTTGTCAGTTTCACACCAAGCTGCTCAAGATGCAGTCTTGCCACCTCTTCGTCAAGCTGCTTGGGAAGCATGTACACGCCAAGTTCATAATCATTTTTCCAGAGGTCAAGCTGTGCCAGCGTCTGATTGGAAAATGAATTACTCATAACAAATGACGGGTGTCCGGTTGCACAACCCAGGTTCACAAGCCGACCTTCAGCTAGCAGGAAGATGGCATGACCGTCCTTAAAGATGTACTTATCCACCTGGGGCTTGATATTCACCTTCTGCACATCTTTCATGGCGTCCAGATTGTCCACCTGTATCTCATTATCGAAATGGCCGATGTTACAGACAATGGCCTGGTCCTTCATTTTCGACATGTGTTCGGTCGTGATGATATCCTTGTTCCCGGTTGTGGTTACAAAAATATTCCCCTCGCTGAGTGCCTCTTCCATGGTGGTGACCTGGAATCCTTCCATGGTCGCCTGGAGTGCACAGATCGGGTCGATCTCGGTAATGATCACACGTGCACCATAAGATTTCATTGAATGGGCACACCCCTTGCCTACATCACCATACCCGGCCACTACAACCACCTTGCCTGCCACCATCACATCTGTGGCCCGCTTGATCCCGTCGGCCAGCGATTCGCGACAGCCATAAAGGTTGTCGAATTTTGATTTCGTTACAGAGTCATTCACATTGATGGCCGGGAACAGAAGCTCATCATTCTTCAGCATCTGGTAGAGCCGGTGCACACCGGTCGTGGTCTCTTCCGAAACGCCGCGCATCTCTGCTGCGGTCCGGTGCCATTTCTGCGGATCCTCTTCCAGCACCTTTTTCAATGTTGAAACAACTACAGCCTCTTCCCTGCTGGTGGTCTCCACATCCAGTACGGATGCATCATCCTCTGCCCAATACCCTTTATGGATCAGTAAGGTGGCATCACCACCATCATCAACGATCAGGTTCGGTCCCTTCCCGTCAGGAAAACTCAATGCCTGGGTGGTACACCACCAGTACTCTTCAAGTGTTTCTCCTTTCCATGCAAAAACAGGGATGCCCCGTTCAGCGATCGCAGCAGCTGCATGGTCCTGTGTGGAAAAGATGTTGCAACTGCACCACCGCACATCAGCACCCAGGGCGTCAAGGGTTTCAATCAGTACCGCGGTCTGAATGGTCATGTGCAAAGATCCCATGATCCGGGCTCCCTTCAGCGGTTTCTCTGCCGCATATTTCTCCCGGATGGCCATCAGTCCGGGCATCTCTTTCTCTGCAATCTCAATCTCTTTTCTTCCGAATTCTGCCAGCCCGATATCAGCTACCTTATATGGCAATGGCTCTACGTATGTCAATGTCTCCATAATATATTTTAATTTTAATGCAAAAATAACTAATTCCCTGAGAAATAGGCCCTGATCTTCGTCTCATCCTCCTGCAGCTGACTTTTCAATTGCTCCAGGCTCTCAAATTTTTTCTCTTCCCTGACCCTGTTCAGGAAATGTATAACAACCTCCTTGTCATAAAGATCGATATCTACATCGAATAGGTGTGCTTCAATGACTTTCACGGGGTTGGCACTGTCGATGGTGGGCCTGACACCCACATTCAGCATGGCCGGATAATTTTTTTCTTCAAATTCAATGTGCACCGCATAGACACCATCACGCGGGATCAGTTTATAGGGTGAATGCGGATTGATATTGGCCGTCGGATATCCCAGCTGCCTGCCGAGCCGGTTTCCTGTCATGACTGTACCCTCCAGGTAATAGTTATAATCCAGCATCCCTGAGGCCTTCTCCAGGTCACCCTCCAGCAGCGCCCTCCGGATGGTGCTTGAGCTGATGTTCTCCTCGAACTGCCTGAACTCATCGAGCTTTTCCACGACAAGGCCGGATCTCCGCGCACACTCAGCCAGCCCCTGCGGGCTGCCCTGCCTGTCTCTCCCGAAAGAGTTGTCATAGCCAAGGATCAGCCGTGAAGCATTGAGCCTGCTGACCAGGTATTCCTTCACAAAATCGCAGGCGCGCATGGAAGCAAGTTTTTCATCAAAGGGTATGGTGATGTAATGATCCAGTCCAAGCCGACCCAGGTGATGGATCTTCTCCTCCTGCGAGTGCAGCAACCTGAAGTTCCATAAATCCTTATTGAGAACGATCCTCGGGTGCGGCCACAATGTGATCACCACCGAACTGCCTCCTTCCTCGCGGGCCCGTTCGATCAGCGACTGCAGGATATATTTATGCCCTTTGTGGACGCCATCAAAAATGCCAATGGTGGCCACGGGGTTTTCGATCCCTGGTATTTCATCAATGTTACTGACGATCATCTTGATTCCTGAAATGAGGCACAAATTTAACAAAATTAGGCTCCCCTCGGTTGGATTTTAACTTCAGGTTTCTGAAATCCTTTTTGAACTGTTAAATTCGTATCTTGAAACACAATCCAATTACCAGGTACTGAATGAAGATCATCGATAACGACGCATGGCTGGCTCCATACAGGCCGGCGATAGAAGGACGGTTGCAAAGGTCCATGAACAAGGCGAAGCAGCTTGCCGGTTCGTCCGGAAAACTTGAGGACTTTGCCAACGGGCACCTCTGGTTCGGATTGCACCGGGAAGAGAACGGATGGGTCATGCGCGAATGGATGCCAAATGCAAAAGAGCTGCACCTGGTAGGGGATTTCAATGACTGGCAGATCGCTGACCATTACCGATTTTCAGAGGGGGAAAACGGCACTTGGGTACTGGAACTTCCTGCCGACAGCATTCATCACCTGGATAAGTATAAGCTGAAGGTGACGTGGGGCACGGGATCCGGCGAGCGAATCCCTGCCTGGGCCTGCCGCGTGGTTCAGGAGCAGGACTCACCCCTGTTTAATGCACAGGTCTGGGCGCCTGAAACACCTTATAACTGGACAAACCCGCTGCCGGAACTTAAAGGACTGAACCCCATCATCTACGAAGCACACATCGGTATGGCGACCGAAGATTACAATGTGGGATCATTCAATGAATTCAGGGAAAATATACTGCCACGCGTGGCCGAAGCTGGGTACAACACGCTGCAGCTCATGGCGGTCCAGGAACACCCCTATTACGGATCCTTCGGCTACCATGTTTCCAGTCTGTTTGCAGCCAGCTCAAGGTTCGGCACTCCCGACGAGCTGAAGGCACTGATCGACGATGCACATGGAATGGGGATCGCCGTGATCATGGACATCGTGCATTCCCATGCTGTGAAGAATGAAAACGAAGGATTGGGATTGTACGCCGGAGACCCCGGACAGTTCTTCCACACCGGTGGCCGGCGTGAACATTCAGCATGGGATTCACTCTGCTGGGATTACGGGAAGAACGAAGTAATGCATTTCCTCCTGTCCAATATTCACTTCTGGCTGTCGGAATACCGTTTCGACGGATTCAGGTTCGACGGGGTCACCAGTATGCTCTATTATGATCATGGCCTTGGGCGGGACTTCGCCTCCTACGAGATGTACTTCGACGGTGGCCAGGATGAGGATGCAATTACCTACCTTGCCCTGGCCAATGAACTTATTCAATCAGTCAGACCCCAAGCAATTTCAGTGGCGGAGGACATGAGTGGCTACCCGGGCATCGCCGCACCCGTGGAATGGGGCGGACTGGGGTTTACACACAGACTGGCAATGGGTGTGCCTGATTACTGGATCAAAACCATCAAGGAGCGGTCGGATGAACACTGGGACATGAACGAACTGTACCAACAGCTGACCGCAAAACGATCCGACGAAAAGGTGATCTCCTATGCCGAATCCCACGACCAGGCGCTGGTGGGAGACAAAACCATCATCTTCAGGCTTATCGATAAGGAGATGTATTGGCACATGGACAAGGATTCTGAGCACCTGCAGGTGGACCGCGGCATTGCCCTGCATAAAATGATCAGGCTGCTTACCATGGCTACAGCTGGTGGCGGATACCTTAATTTCATGGGAAACGAATTCGGTCACCCTGAATGGATCGATTTTCCGCGGGAAGGCAACAACTGGTCATACCAGTATGCCAGGAGGCAGTGGTCGCTCGCAGACAACAAAGCATTGAAGTACCACTTCATGGGTGATTTCGACAGGGAGGCAATAGGACTGATTCGTGAAGATGGCCTGCTGGATGCAACAGCCACACCGGTGAAGATCGACAATACAGATAAGATCATCGCCTTCTCGCGCAGCGACCTGTTGTTTGTATTCAATTTCCATCCTACAAACTCATATACCGGCTATGGCCTGGCCGTGGACCAGGGAAAGTTCAGCGGTGTGCTGTCTACCGATGAAAACCGGTTCGGGGGATACAACAATGTGGACCTCTCCACTGTACACCGTACCACCGTTGAACGATCTTTCGGACTCAAACAACGGCTCGACCTCTACCTGCCTGCCCGAACCGCCATCGTCCTGAAGCGCATACCAGTTCCAAAAGTAAGATAGTTTTTCAGTCGAGAGTCGAGAGTGTCAGTCGGCAATCGGCTGGCGTCTGCCCATTGCCCCTTGCCCATTGCCCTTTGCCCTCCTACACCCACTTCACCAACGGCAAATCCATCCTGTGTGGCAGCTCCTCCATCTTCGGGAAGATCCTGAATCCTACATCAAACAGTCCGGAACTTACGGCATCTTTCGATATACGGTATTCAGCCACGCTTCCCTCCTTCTTCACACACTCCAGTTCAACCGCCTCTACGATCTTCCTGTTGTGGCCCGCTTCAGCACCCTCAACAAAAACCATCTCCAGGCCGACCTGCTCCGATGACAACCCATTCAGGTCCAGCCTGATGGTCCCGTTAAACTGCTCACCTACCTTCAGCTCCTCCTTCCCGGTATCGGGTAACTCAATATCGACCACCCTGATCTCCTGCCACTGCTCCATGATCTGCTTCTTGTAGTAACTGAGCTCCCGGATCATCCTGTAATCATCTGCCATGAGCTTTTTCGACCGCTCATACAGTTTTCCGTAGAACCGGTCAATGTAATCCCGCAGCATCCTGTTCATCGTAAATTCAGGCGCCACCCCTGAAATGGAGTTTTTAATCACACCGACCCACTCCTCCGGAACATTGTGCTTGTCCCGGTCATAGAACTTGGGTACGATCTCATGCTCCAGCAACGAATAGATCCGCTCGGCATCCAGCTCATCCTGCTGCTCCTGGTTCTCAAAGGTCCTTTCAACCGGAAGCGCCCAGCCGGCATTCTCCTTGTAGCCTTCGGCCCACCAGCCATCCAGCACACTGAAATGCAGACCCCCGTTCATTACCGCCTTCTCCCCGCTGGTGCCGGAAGCCTCGAGCGGACGCGTCGGTGTGTTCAGCCAGATATCCACCCCGTGGAGCAGCCGTTTTGCCAGCAGGATATTGTAATTCTGCAGGAAGACAACCTTTCCGGTAAACTGTGGCATCTTCGATATCTCCACGATCCGCTTGATCAGCGCCTGCCCCGGTTCATCCTTCGGGTGTGCCTTCCCGGCAAAAACAAACTGCACCGGCCGGTCCGTGCTGTTCACGATCTCTGCAAGCCGGTCCAGGTCCTTGAACAACAGGTGCGCCCTTTTGTACGTGGCAAACCTCCTGGCAAAACCAATGGTCAGTGCATTTTCATCCAGTGAATCAGCGATCTCGATGGTCAGCCTCGGATCCTCCATGAAACTCGAGGAGGCATCCTCGAGCCGCTGCCTGATATATTCGATCAGTCCCTTCCGCTCAGCACTCCGGATCTCCCAGATCTTTTCATCCTTCACCTCATGGATCCTGTTCCATAGCTCTCGCTTCTCCTGCTGCTCCAGGAAATCATCACCAAACTCCTTAAGGTATAGCTCCCTCCAGCTATCTGCCAACCAGGTCGAAAGGTGCACACCGTTGGTCACGTACCCGATATGCAGTTCGTCGGCCATGTAGCCTTTGTACATATTGGTGAACATCTCGCGGCTCACCTCGCCGTGCAGCTTGCTTACGCCGTTTACTTCCTGACTCAGATTCACTGCAAGGACACTCATGGAGAAGAGCTCGCTGCTGTCATTGTGGTTTTCGCGTCCCAGGTTCATCATCCTGTTCCAGCTGATGGTCAGCCGCTCGGGATAATGGCTGAGATAGGTACGCATCATATTTTCGTCAAATTTATCATGACCGGCTGGAACCGGGGTATGCGTTGTGAACAGACTGGTTGACCTGACGACCTCCCGGGCTTCCGGGTAGGTCATGTTGTGCTCCTGGATATACTCCCTCAACCGCTCAAAACCGGTAAATGCTGCATGTCCCTCGTTCAGGTGGTAAAGGTCGGTATTAATGCCAAGTTCACGCAGCGCCCTGACACCCCCGATCCCAAGCAACAACTCCTGCTTGAAACGGTTCTCATGGTCACCACCATAAAGTCGATGGGTGACCACCCTGTCCCCGGGCTTGTTCTCATCTATATCGGCATCCAGCAAATAGAGCGGCACCCTGCCTACCTGTGCCCGCCAGATGCGTGCATGAAGCGCACGTCCCGGAAGCACTACCTGGACAGTCTTCCAATTGCCCTGTTCATCCTTCACCGGCACGACCGGAATCCGGTTGAAGTCCTGGAAATCCTCGTGTGCGACCTGCTGTCCGCCTGATGTGATCACCTGCCTGAAATAGCCGTAGCGGTAAAGCAGTCCTATTCCCACCATATCCACATTGTAGTCACTTGCCTCTTTCAGGTAATCCCCTGCAAGCAGACCCAGTCCGCCTGAATAGATCTTCAACGAATTGTGGACCCCAAACTCCATGCTGAAATAGGAGATCGATGGAAATGCCTTGCGCCGGGGTGTATTCACATATTTTTCGTAGGCCCCCCTGACCTTCTCAAGCCTGTTCATGAATCCGCTGTTCCTCTCAAGCTCCTTTAGTTTTTCATACGGCAGATTCTCCAGTAGAAGAATCGGGTTCTCCTCCACCGCTTCCCAGGAATCCGGATCGATGGAACGGAATAGCTCCACAGCCTCCTGCGTCCAGGACCACCAGATATTCTTTGAAAGCACCTCCAGGAACCTCAGTTTTTCGGGGACTTGCTGATGGACTGTCACACGGCGCCATACCGGTTCAACATCGGTCAGGAACTTGAACGTCGGAGGCAGTTGCTCCACCCGTTCCTGTGCATCATATTCTTTCACTGCCTCTACCGATTGTTCCAGGGCTAGCGTCCATGCGACATGGTAATTGGCCACAAGGCTGCCCCACAAAACATTGCGACTGATCACCTCTGCCATCTCACCGGCCTTCCGAAGCGCTCCGGCGTCCAGTTCAGCATACATCATGATCTCGCTGCTGATCGCCGCTGCCACCTCCTCGTTGTTGTCATCGTCACGTCTCACCACGCGGATCGCATTACCGGGATCCTTCACCTGGCTGGTCACCCAGTTGCCGTAGCCGGTCAGAGAAGTGGTGATGGCCGGGATCCTGAATGCAAGACTCTCCATGGGTGTATAGCCCCAGGGCTCGTAATAGGACGGGAATACCGTGAGATCAAAGCCGATGAGTGTATGGTAATAATCGAGGTTGAGTATGCCGTCCTTCCCTTTCAGGTAGGAGGGCACAAAAACGACCTTTACCCGGTCGCCGGGAGTGTTCCCGATCCCGTTTGCCCTGAGACGCTGCAACACCTGGTCCTGGTCGGCATAATGCAGGTTATGGGTCAGGTACCGGTCTGATTCTCCAAGTGGCTTTCCGCTTTCCATCGCCTCAAGCAGGTCTTTGCGCGGACCAAAATGGTTGGCAGGGATGAGTACAAATGCCACCACGGTCCGGTCCTTCACCTGCTCCTTCAGTCTGCCCAGGCTGTCAATAAAAACATCGATCCCCTTGTTTCTGAATTCATACCTGCCGCTGGTTGCCACCAGCAACGTATCGGAAGGCAGCTCCTCCCCGCCAAGCAGTGAACCCACCTGCAGAAGTTTTTTCCGCGAGGCAGACCTCGCCTTTTCGTATGCTTTCCCTTCCGGGACCATTTGCATTGTGAAACCATTGGGGGTGACCATGTCCACCTCTTTCCCGAGGAACTGGGCACATTCCCGGGCGGTGATCTCGCTTACCGTGGTAAACGCATCTGCCTGGTGTGCAGTGATCTTCTCCACCGACTGCTTGGCAACAACACCCAGCTCCCGTGCCTTCTCGTCACCACTGAAAGTATCCATCTTCCCGTAAAGGGGTTGATTTTTCCCGGCAAGCGCCCGTCCCACCACGGTTGCGTGGGTGGTAAACACGGTCCCCACCTGGGGCTGGTATTCTTTGAGATACAACAGCGCCGCACCTGTCATCCACTCGTGGAACTGGGTCACCACCTTCTTGTTCTTCAGACCGTAATAGAGGATATAACTTTCGATGATCTTCCCCGTGGCATATCCGAACAGCATCGGCTCGATATAATCCCACTGCCCGGTCAGGGAGTCGAGGTTGTACAACTCCCAGAACTCCTTGAATATCTCATCCTTCCGGTTGAAGAACGTGGTGAAATCCACGAGGATTGCTATGGGTGCTCCCTCGATCTTCCAGCGACCAACACGCACCACCAGTCCCTGTCCGGCAGCATGATCCACCCAGTCCCTGAACAACCCTGGTTCCTCGGTGAACTCCGGGTGCTCCCCGCTGTCTCGCCAAACATCCGGACCGATCACGATGTACCGGTCCTTGAGATCTTTCATCACCGTTTCCGCCTTGGTGGACATCACTGTATGGATGCCACCTATCTTATTACATACTTCCCAGCTCACCTCAAAAAGGGTGTCTGGAGCAATTAAATTCCTGCTCATTCTATTGTTAAAATTAAATCGTTATTTCCAGTTTCTGTCCTCTCTCCTTGAACCCGTTTGCAGGCAGACTGTTCATTTTTTCTGCCCGCTGCCCCGGGTCTTCTTTCCGCTGTTTCCAGCAGTCCCGGAACCTTTCGCCGGTCCCGTTTTTCCTCGCGTAGTCCTGGTAGTAGTATTCCTGGTAGTAGTCTTCTTTGTAGCTTCTTTCTTTTTACCCGCCTTGCTTGTCGAGGTGTATGCTGAACGTTCCGCCGGATCCTTTGTTCCCGACTTGCCCCCCTTCGTTTTTGAAGCAGCGGCTCCTGTCTTACCGGCTGTATTTTTCACCGGTCCCTTTTTCGGAGCCTGGGACCTGGTTTGACGGGCCTGCTTTTTTAAACGTTCAATCTCATTTTCGTATTTCCTGATCGAAAGGTCCTTCTCCGCAATGATTTTACTCAATCGGGAGATCTCACCATCCTTGTCATCCCGGACTGTGGCATCCACCCTGATCTTGAAATCACTCAGCACATTCATGTAGTTGATGAATGCGTCGTACGGGGTTTTGTACGGATTGAAATAGGAGTGCACCTCGCCGTCGGAAAAGAACTTGGTCGACATGTAATAAAAATGGTCACTGACCTGCAGGTTCCTGTAGTCGATCATCAGCTCACGGTCGCCGCTGCGCAACACCTTCTCCCCGAGGTCATACAACTTGTGAAATGCCTCCTTCTGCATCTCGTTTCCGAGCCAGGCCGACAAATCCCGTTCTTCGTCGGCCCAGGAAATGGCATTGGGAACATGCACCGCTGAGACCACCTGGAGATTTTCGGCAACCTCTGATGGGGTACTGAAAATAAAGTCTGTGGATTTCAATACCTTTTCAGGGAATGCTTCCAGAAACCTGAAAATGCCGGTCTCTGCCCACTGGTGCTCGCCGAAGGTCTCATAATCCATGAACAGGTTCACCGTCTCCTCCTCTTTCGGAAGCTCCTTCAGCCATCCGGCGTACTTTTCCGCTGTAAGCGGATAATCTTTCCATCCCTTGTTGGAAAACCTGAATGCAATGTCATCACTTAGCTTGAAGTTTTTCAGCAATACTTTGAGCCGCGGTTCGATGGCGTTGCAGTAGAGGTAGTTCGGACTCTTCCATCCCAGGACATGTTTTGCCCCTTCGGTGAGCATGGTCTTGAATCCCATTTTGTACACCTCTGCACCGATCTCATCGGAATAGACCAGCTCCGTATTCCGGAACACCTTTGGTGACTGGCCGAACAGCTCCTTCATCAGTTCGCTGTGTGCAGATACTTGCCTGGCAAACTCCTCGTGATCTCGCATGGAGGACAACGAATGTGCATAGGTCTCGGCAAGAAACTCCACCTGTCCGGTTGCAGCAAGCGCCTTGAAACTGTCCAGCACATCCGGGGCATACAGCTTAAACTGCTCTATGGCTGTCCCTGAAATCGAAAAAGCCACCTTGAACTTTCCCTTATGCTTTTCGATCAGGTCGAGCAAAAGCTTGGTGGCCGGCAGGTAACACTTTTCAGCCACCTTCCTGAGAATGCTCTCATTGGAATAATCATCGTAATAGTAATGATCATTGCCGATGTCAAAAAACCGGTAGGTCCTGAACCTGAAGGGTTGGTGTACCTGTAAATAGATGCAAATATGTCTCATGTGTCCTGGTTTGTCTGTTACTGTAAAACTGAATCCCTGTATAATGTGTAGACCTTGCGGGCGGAATTTTCCCATTTCATATTGTCCACCTCCTCTTTGCCATATTTCCTGAACATTTCGGAAAGGGATGGATAGTTCAGCAACCCGTAGATCGCATCCGCCATGGCGTCCACATCCCAGAAATCTGTTTTAATGGCATATTTGAGAATCTCCGCTACGCCCGACTGGTTGGAGATGATGGTGGGGACGTTGGATTGCATGGCCTCCAGGGGAGAGATCCCGAAAGGTTCGGAGACCGATGGCATCACGTATACATCGCTGATGGAAAACATCCGGAAGACATCTTCACCTTTCAGGAATCCTGTAAAGTGAAACCTGTCGGCGATCCCGACCGATGCCGTCCAGGTGATCATCCTCTCCAGCAGCTCACCGCTGCCAGCCATTACAAACCGCACATTGTCCATCTTCCTCAGTACTTTTTCTGCAGCCTGCACAAAATATTCCGGACCCTTTTGCAGTGTCACACGACCCAGGAAGGTGACCACCTTGTCCTCGATCCCCCGCTTCATTGCAACCTTCTCCTGGTCGGGGATCGGCTCCACCGCGTTGTAAACGGTGGTCACTTTCGCTTCATCGATGCCATACTTCTCTATGATCGTATTCCGTGTAAGGTTGCTCACTGCAATGATCCTGTCGGCAGCTTCCATCCCCATTTTTTCGATCTCGAATACAGCCGGGTTGACCTTGCCACCTGAGCGGTCAAAGTCGGTGGCATGTACATGGATTACCAGTGGTTTTCCTGATACACTTTTTGCCGCCATCCCTGCCGGATAGGTAAGCCAGTCATGTGCATGGATCAGGTCATGTTCATTGTCATCTGCAATTTGTTGGGCCACCAGTGCATAGTTGGCAATCTCATCGAAGAGGTTTTTTCCGTAGCCCCCTGAAAAAACCAGTTTTCCGCCCCGGGTGGTATGGATGAGCTTCTTCTTGCTGTTTTCCGCCTTGTTTATCAGTGTCTCATATTCCTCGGGAGTATGATAAGGCACCAGGCTGGAGTTCACTTCGATGTACGAAAGATTGTTCAGCTGCTCTGAGAATTTGAGGTGCCGGGTATCCATGGATACATCCCCTGCACCGATCAGACGCAATTTGCGCTGGTCTTCATCACCATATGCCCTGGGAACGACAAAAATAATATCCAGGTCAGGAATAGTCGCCAGTCCGCGCGTAAGCCCATAACTGGCTGTTCCAAGGCCACCTGAAATGTGTGGGGGAAATTCCCAACCGAACATGAGCACTTTCATAGGCAAATGGGGTGTTTCATATTATTTGATTCTGTCGATCATCTCCCCGATACTGAATACCGCGGCAACACTGGCAGCAAAACTTGTTGCACCCCGTGGATCGTGGGGTGGATTCCCGTCATAGATCTCCGAGATCGTACCAATGCCGTAGGTGGTCATCTCCTCTTCAAAGCCGTTGTATATCTCTTTCACCAGGCTTAGACCTGCGCGTTTGTGCACATCAAGGTAGCCCTTCACAAAATGTTCAATGAGCCAGGGGTGAACAGCACCCTGGTGGGCTGCCCTGTCACGTGTTGGCTGATCCCCGTCATAAAAGCCCCTGTAGGATGGATTTTTCGGGGAAAGTGTCCGCAATCCCTTCGCGGTAAGCAGCTCGCTTTTGACCACATCCAGCAAACTCTTTTTCATTTCGGTGGTGATCGGTGTAAAATCCAGAGATGCAGCGATCACCTGGTTGGGGCGGACCGCGTGATCCGTGTAATTATTGTGCACGTAATCAGCCAGGTAACCCTGCTGACGCAACCAGAAGGTCTCTATATATGAATTCTGTATCTTCTCCGGCAATCCCTGCAACTTCTTCCCGATTGCACTTTGTGCACCTGCCCAAGTGATCACCTGGCAGACAGCATTGTACCAGAGGGCATTCACCTCCACAGGATAGCCTGCACGCAGCGTGGCAGGCTGACCGCCCAGCATAGCGTCCATCCAGGTCAGCGGGATGCCCTCCTCTTCACCGGAGATCAGCCCATTGTCTGACATCCTGATCCCGAACTGTGTTCCGGACAGGTAGGCCTCCATGATCTGCCTTACCTCCTTGCTATATTTCTTCCAGAGATCCAGTCCGGTGATCTTTTCAATCTGCTGAATAGAGTGGATAAACCAGAGTGGCGCATCTATGGAGTTGTAATAATCATGTCCCTGCTTTGTGGAGTTGGGAAACAGTCCGTCCTTCAGCCGACCGCCCATGGTCTTGAGCACCTCCAGCGCATCTTTTGGATCACCAGTTGCCTGGACAAGGCCCGGAAGTGCAATAAATGCGTCACGGCTTCTGACACCCAGCCAGGGAAAACCCGAAAGCAGGCTGGTTTCATTGTTCTTGCGAATGAAAAACTGCTGGGCAGCATTCACCAGGCAATTCCTGAAACTGTCCAATGGCGTCCGCAGGGCCTCCTCTGCACTGAATTTTCTTTTCAGTCCGGCTGGCTTTATCTCTTCTGTCGAGGCGGAGAAGATCACCGACTCCCCCTTTTTTATGGGCACCTCAAAATACCCGGGCACATAGAGATCTTCCTTGTATTCGTAACCCCTCCTCTGCTCCTCAAGGTATTCCACGTTGTAATACCAGTCAGGCACCGGGACGAATTCAGCCTTCCCGGAGAGTTGCATGTACAATTCAGGATACCCGTCATACATCCTGGATTTGATGCCATGCTCAACCGTGGTATATTGCCGGTTCAGGTAGAGGTTGGCCTTGCTAAGTTTGTGCACATTGCGAAAAGCCAGGAAAGGCCTGAATCTCAGTTTTGTATCGGAATGTGCATCTACGAGGGTTACCCTGATCAGGATTTGCTCCTTTTCCTGGACCAGCATGCTCTCCTTTGTCAACACAACACCCCCCACCCGGTAGGTCATCTTCGATCCTGTCTCTGCATCAAAGTCACGAATATATTTATGCCCCCTGGGGAGGTAAAGGTCACCCTCATATTTATGGATCCCGAGGTTGAACTCCTTCTCGTGCTGAATAACGGTGAGGTCCAGGGTCGAAAGCAATACATGATTTTCACCATCCAGGTGTTCGACCGGGCAGACCAGCAATCCGTGGTATTTCCTCGTGTTGCAGCCCGCGATCGTGGTGCTGGCATATGAACCGGCCCTGTTGGATCTCAACACCTCCCTTCCAAGGGAATATTCCAGGTTGACGAGCTCCGCCTTATCAAATTTCAGAAATGCCATAGACTGCGTTTTAAAAGTCACACAAAGATATAACTAAAATTCCGTAGTACAGATCGTTGAAAGGGCGATTCAGTTTAATTTTTTATTAAACCCGACCACCCATCGTACTTTCTCCGGGGCTGTGCCGTTAAATGTAAAAAGCGACCTGCAGAACTTTAAAATTAAAATGATAAATTCGTGATTCAAAAAATAATGAAAATGTTTTACAGGTTATTGATTTTCATTGCAATAATAAGCCTCACGGGGTGCCAGGGAAACCGGGAAAAGGTGGCAACTCCGGGCGATGGCCAGGAACTGGTGATCGAAGGGCAGCTCGAAAACGGGGAAGACCAGCTGGTCACCCTCGACCTCATTGGAACCACGGCATTTGTTCCGCTGGATTCTGTACGATGTGATGCACAGGGAAAATTCAGTTTTAATGTGAAGACCGAAGGGCTGAATTTTTATTCACTGAAGCATACAGAGCACGGATACATTACGCTGATCGGCAGGCCGGGATCACACATCAAGATCACGGGCAATGCCGGGGCGCTATACCCATACCAGGTCCGGGGTTCCGAGGATTCGGACAAGGTCAGGGAACTTGCGTTACGACACAAACAGGTACTGGACAGGTTGAGCAAGATCTCAGCGGATGCCCAGGCGATGGCAGGCACACCCGGGTATGCCGAAAAAAAGCAGGTGCTGAATGAACGTTTCGATTCAATTACAAATGCATTTCACCGCTTTTCAAAAGAATTTATTCATCAAAATACACCATCACCGGCATTGCTGATCGCTCTCTACAACCAGTTTGGACCGGGACTGCCTGTATTTCACCCGCTGACCGACCTGGAGATTTACCAGTATGTAGATTCCGTCCTGTATCTCCATTACCCGGAAAATGAAGCGGTACGCTCCCTTCACAGTCAGCTTGCCACTGCACTGCAGCAGATGAGGACAGAGGAGGGTCCTGTGCAGCTGAAGCCGGGGGACAAAGCCCCTGATTTTGTTATGGAGACAGCTGAAGGGGAAAAGTTTGCGCTGACAGACCTCAGGGGAAATTATGTGCTGGTGCAATTCTGGGCTTCATGGAGCAAACCATCGGCTGATGAGAACAGGTTCCTCCGTGAGGCGGTAAATAAATATGCAGACAGGAATTTCAGGATCGTCAGTATCTCCATCGACGATAACAGGGAGGATTGGCTTGCCGCCATTGGTGAAGGATCATCGGCCTGGTATCATATTAGCGATTTGCTGCGCTGGTCATCTCCTGTCGTGGATCTGTACAGGGTGGAAAGGATCCCGGCCAATTTCCTGGTCGATCCTGCAGGCACCATCATTGAAAAAGATATCTTTGGAGAAGAAATCATCGAGGAAGTTCACAAGTATACAGAAAATTAATATGTTGAGAAAAGCAATCACAGGGGTGCTCCTTGCAGCACTCATCATGACCGGATGTAAGAACGAAGACAGGATCACCGTCGAAGGAAGCTACCCGGATGGAAAAGGAGCGCTGCTGAAGCTGGAGATGCTGAATATCGCGGAGAAACAATTCATTGATTCAGTACGCGTGGATAAAAAAGGGTCCTTTGAATTCAATTTTGAGCTTGCCGGACCCGAACTGGTGCTTCTTCAAAATGACACCGGGGAGGTCATCAGTCTGCTTGTACATCCTGGAGATGAGATCAGGGTCGATATCCCACAGGAATCATTCAATGAAGGATATTCGCTGACCGGTTCTGATGAATCAGAAAAGATCAGGATGCTGGCGGAAAAGATGGAAGATACGCGGTCCCGGCTGGATTCGATCACGGATCTGCTGAGCGGGATGGAGGATCTTGAAAGCCCGGAAGCCGACGTGCTGATCTCTTCCTATCAACAGATCTTTGTGCAGCAGAAACGTAAAAACATCCGATTCATCGTTGAAAATCTGAATTCACTCGCCAGCATATATGCATTGTACCAGCGGGTGGCTCCGGAGGTGTATATCATGAACGACCTGAAAGATCTGCAGTATTTCAAGATCGTAGCCGACTCTGCCAGGGTGAAATATCCCCAATCGACGCTGGTCAGGTCTCTTGCTGCTGATGTGGACAATCGTATCGCAGATTACAACAGCAGGCTGACGTTGAGTAAACTGACCAGGGAAAATGTAACGGAAACCGGACTGATCGACCTGGAGATTGAAAATGTCGCCGGGGAGGAGATCAGCCTGTCTTCCCTGCAAGGGAAAGTGGTACTTCTCAATTTCTGGGGATCCTGGAACCAGGATAGCCGGGATGCCACAAGGAGCCTGAAAAACGTGTACAGGCAGTACCACGACAGGGGGTTTGAGATCTATTCCGTTGCTCTTGAGAATGACAGGAATACATGGCGGGCAGCCCTGGATTTCGAGGAGTATCCATGGATCAATGTTTCAGAACTTACCTACCCATATTCCTATGCTGCCAATGTATACAATGTGAAGAATATCCCGACCAATTTCCTGATCGACAGGAATGGAACCATTGTGGCGAAGAATCTTTCAGGCAAGGTCCTTGCCACATGGCTGGACAACATGCTATAAATAAATGAGTTCATGACCCACTCCCGAAAGAACATCTATTTTGCATCCGACATGCACCTGGGGATGTATCCCGAGGCCGAAAGCAGGGAGCGGGAGAAAAAGCTGGTGGCATGGCTCAGGAGTATTGAAGAGGATGTGGCTGAGCTATGGCTGTTGGGGGATATATTCGACTACTGGTTCGAACATAAAAAAGTGGTGCCACGCGGATTCGTGCGCTTTATTGGTAAACTGGCAGAACTGGCCGACCAGGGAGTGCCGATCCATATTTTCACGGGAAACCATGATGTATGGTTCTTTGATTACTTTCCAGGAGAGATCGGTGCAGTGATACACCGCGACCCGGTTACATGGAACTTCGGGCAGCGAAAATTCTACCTCTCGCATGGCGACGGACTGACAAAGAAAGACCGGGGATACCTGTTCATCAAATCGATCTTCAGGAGCAAATTTCTCCAATGGTGGTGGGCCAGGTTGCATCCCAACGGATCTGCTTCATTTGCCCAGTGGTGGTCGAAAAAAAGCCGCTATGGCAAGGAGATGGTTCACCCCTTCAAAGGCGAAGAGGAAGAGGAGCAGCTGATCTTCGCCCGGAATATGCTGGAACAGGATCCGGAGATCGACTACTTTCTCTTTGGCCACCGCCACATTCCCTACGACATCGAGGTCGCAAAGGGCAAAAGAGCGATCTGTCTTGGCGACTGGATCTCTTCTTTCAGCTATGCTGTCTTTGATGGAGAGGAGCTGAAGCTGAAATATTTTAAAGGATCATAATCCCTGGAAATCACCAGGGGGGTTCTATATTCTGACCGGTCAGATTTACAGGGCAGGCAAAAAAAAGAGGTTGTGTCATCCACAACCTCTTCTCTTTTTAAGATATTTTCTTTTCCTAGAAGATGCTGAATGCCACGGTCAGTCCTGCCATTACAACAGAGATCATGGTCATCAGCTTGATCAGGATATTCAGTGAAGGTCCGGATGTATCCTTGAACGGATCACCCACGGTGTCACCGGTTACAGCAGCATGGTGAGCTTCACTTCCCTTGCCTCCGAAATTACCTTTCTCAATATATTTCTTCGCATTGTCCCATGCGCCACCAGCATTGTTCATGAATACTGCCAGGGTGAATCCGGTTGTCAATCCGCCAACAAGCAGTCCGACCACACCCGCAACACCCAGCAAAACGCCTATGGCGATTGGTACGATGATCGCGATCATTGATGGCAGGATCATCTCACGCTGTGCTCCTTTGGTTGAAATGGCAACACACTTCGCGTACTCCGGCACCTGTTCTCCCTTCATGATCCCGGGCATCTCCTTGAACTGGCGACGCACTTCATCAACCATCGCTCCTGCAGCACGTCCCACAGCCTTCATTGTGAGTGCGCTGAACAGGAAGGCCATCATCGCTCCGACGAAAATCCCACCCAACAGCATCGGGTTAAAGAGCGAGAGATCATATGCCCATACGAAATCGCGGATACTTGCATTTTCAAGCTGCACCGCGACCTGTCCGGCTTCCACAACCGGGGTTACATCTCCCCTGAAGAATACGGTGTCTCCAACGGTGAATACACCATCGGTCGCCTTGTCGGCCATCTTACCCAGCCATAATCTCACCTCTTCCATATATGCAGCAAGCAATGCCATGGCGGTCAGCGCAGCTGAACCAATTGCAAATCCTTTACCTGTTGCGGCAGTGGTATTTCCAAGCATATCCAGTGCATCCGTGCGCTCCCGCACCTGTGGATCAAGTTCGGCCATCTCGGCATTTCCACCGGCATTGTCAGCAATGGGTCCGAATGCATCTGTTGCCAGGGTGATCCCAAGCGTGGAGAGCATCCCCACAGCAGCAAAACCGATTCCATATACACCTTGTGCAAAATTGTTAAACCCACCAGCTAAACCATACGCGGCGATAATGCCAAGTACGATGGTGATCACCGGGATCCAAGTGGATACCATTCCGACAGCTACTCCATCGATAATGGTGGTGGCATGGCCTCCCTGGGTTTGCTTTGCAATTCCCTTTGTGGGTTTGTATTCATCAGAGGTAAAATATTCTGTTGCCTGTCCGATCACCACCCCGGCAACCAGTCCGGCTACAACAGCACCGAAAATGCCCCAGGTGATCCATCCGGCTGCGGCCATGATCGCGATAGCGATAAGGATCAGCAAAGAGCTTCCACCAGTACCTAGTAGAAGTGCATTGAGCAGATTCTTTTGTGATGCAGACTCCTTGGTACGTACCATGTAGATACCGACGATCGAAAGGACGATGCCGATTGCGGCAACCATCATCGGGGCAAGTACCACGTTTTGGGTGCTCATGCCCGAATAATTTCCGATCAGCGGAAGTGCGGCACCAAGCGCGGCAGTCGCAAGGATCGATCCTGCATATGATTCATAAAGGTCGGCGCCCATACCGGCAACATCACCTACGTTATCACCCACATTGTCAGCAATCGTGGCTGGGTTACGCGGGTCATCCTCAGGGATCCCGGCTTCAACTTTACCAACGAGGTCGGCTCCGACATCTGCAGCTTTTGTGTAGATACCTCCGCCCACACGTGCAAAGAGTGCCTGTGTGGATGCACCCATACCAAATGTAAGCATGGTGGCAGTTATTTCAACAAGTTTCTGATGGTCATCAGTTCCTGCATGGACGAACTGGAGTCCGAGGAAACGTACACCATTTTCCATATGCTCGGGCGTGAAGATCACCCTGTCCAGCAGGTAGAACCAGCCAGCAATGTCCAGCAAGGCAAATCCAACCACAACAAGTCCCATCACGGCACCGCTCCTGAAAGCGACCTTGAGTCCCTTGTTCAATGACTCGGAAGCTCCCTGTGCTGTACGCGCCGAAGCAAAAGTTGCGGTTTTCATGCCGAGGAAACCACACAGACCGGAAAAGAAACCACCGGTCAGGAATGCAATCGGTACAAAAGGATTCTGAACTCCCATGTACGCGAGAATTCCAAGCAGGATCAGCATCACAATAAATACCATCGCGACAACCCTGTACTGACGCCTCAGGTAAGCCATTGCCCCTTCTCTCACATATTGCGCAATTTCTTTCATCCTCGGGGTACCTTCAGAATTCTTCATCATGTTCCTGAAGAAGAGGTAAGCAAATACAAGTGCCAGAACTGCGGCTAAGGGCACAATCCAGAACAATCCATAAATGTCATTCATAATTTAAAGGTTTAGTTAGAAAAACTTGAATTCCTTGTTCATCAGTGTTTTTAATTAACAGACTAATAAACAATGAATTAATTTTTTCGAAGGTGCAAAGTTATGCAATTTGTCTTTAGATTCTAAATAAATTACTGCTGCATAACAGGTTTTTAACCTTCTCCAACATCCACATATATAAATACTTGGCAACACTCTTCCCGGACCGCCAGCAAATTTTTTCTTCAGAGTATTATCTTTGTCAGCTGAATGATCGTATTCTCCCACATACCCAAAACCGCCGGAACCTCACTGAAATATATACTGAGAAAGAATTTCGGGCTGAAGCATATCGATGCCCTGAAAACCAAAAAGGTCCCGTATACAAGTAAAGACCTGGCATTTGCAAAAAAGGTATTTCCAGGTCCGGAAGCGATCACAGGGCACAATATTGTGGATCCGCTGTCCTATTTTGCCTCCCCGGAAGACCAACTGATCACCATGCTCCGGGAACCGGTGACACGGTGTGCTTCGCATTACCAGGACTGTGTGACCAAGCGAGGGGTAACAGAATCCTTTGAATCGTGGATCGCGGATCCCGACCACCAGGATCTCTCGGTAAAGATCCTCGCCGGAAGTGCTGATACTAAAAAGGCAACAGAACTTCTGAAACAGCATTACAGCTTTGTCGGGATCACCGAAAAATTTCGTGAATCACTAAAAATTTTCAGATTGTTCGTAGGTCCTGATCTCGATATCAGTTACCGCCGACTGGTCAGTGCAAGGGACAACAACATCAAAAACAACTTGCTGAATGGTGACCAGACACATAGGCTATTAAAACATCACAACAAGAGGGACCGGGAGCTATACGATTTTGCACTGCATGAACTGTTTTTGCCGGCACTCGAAAAGCACAGTGAGATGCTGGAATCATTTCCATCACCCGAACAACTCAGCATCTCCCGCAATGAACCTGCGGTCAGGAACAGCATCAGGTTCAATAAATTCATATACAGACAACTCCTGAAAGTATGGGGCGTTTGATATCCTACAATCCACGCAACGCTTTTACAGTTCCAGGCATCTTCAAAAAAAGATGCCCAATGAAAATAAAAGCAATTTGTCTTATTGTATTCCTTGCACTTATCGGATGCGACCGGGGTCTGGTTGATAACCACGGTACGATAAAGACCGACCGGTCGCTACTGGAAGATTACATGGTTACAGCTATTGCATTTGCACCCGACGGTACCGCATGGATCGGAACATTCTTCCAGGGCATCATCCTGGTGGACGGGAACCAGGCAACTGTATACAACTCTTCCAATTCAAGTCTGCCAGATTCGGTATGGATCAAGGACATCCAGGTCAGCCCCACCGGGGAAGTCTGGTTTGGCGGAAACGGGCTTTTTAAATACGTCGGTGATGATTTCGAGCAGTTTGACAGTAGCGACCCGAACCTGCCTGCAGGGAGGATCAACGGAATCGAAATCACGTCGGACGGTACCGTCTGGATTGCCTCATCCACGCATGACAGGGGTGGTATTATTCAGTTGTCATCCGATGCAATGAATACATATACTGAGGAGAATTCAGACCTGCCCTCTCACTATATCAATGCCATTACACTTGATCGGAATGAAAACCTTTGGATCGCCTTCTCCTCATCCGGTGAAACAGCATACCTGGCCGAAATTGCTGACAATTCCTGGACTACGTATGGTGAAGATGACCTGGGATTCAAGCCTTACTGGATCCGTGAGATCAGGACCGACAACCAGGACCAGGTGTGGGGGATCATCGACTATTCATTGTCCAGTGCGTTCTATGATGCCAGGCCGGTGCTCTTCAGGTTCAACCGGGACACATCGCAGACCTATACACTGCCCGAATCAGAAAAGGGACCTGGTCTGGCACATGCCCTCATGGTAGATACATATGACCGGATCTGGGTAGGCACCTCGCGAAGCGTTCATCTATTCTCAGATGGAAACTGGACAGGGAGCATCGAAATCCCCGGAGAAAGCAGCCTGTATGCAATTGAACAGCGAAATGAGAATGAAACATGGATTGGAACCACGCGTGGCATCCTGGTGGTAAAGTCCGATCCCTGATCCGGATTTTGTTTTAACATTCCCCAATTTTTATATTATTAAAGTCATATTCACATCCTCTATTCTTCAATTTTTCCCATCGCTCATACGCTGAGTATAATGAGTCATTTTGTTGCACGGGTGATTTAGTCCTGTTGTTTCCAATCCCACAGTTATTCATTGCCCACCATGTTCCCCTCCCCGGTACTATAACTTTCCGTCTGAATCCTAAAAATCCTTTGATTGTTGGTCCCTGTTTTGTTTTGTCACTACATTTTCCCATTTTTGTAATGTTTAATTAATCTAAATTAACATACTATGTCGTGTTGCAGCGGAGGATGCGGATGTGGGAAAGGGAATCAGACCCCGGCACAGGAGCAAGTGTTCCTGGCTCAGCTTGATACAAGCAAGGGGATGCTGGCTACCCACGACTGGATGAAGGGATTGAGTGATCTTAGGGTAGAAGATGAAATTCTTGAAGTACGTTTCAAGAACAACCGCAAGGAGTTTTACCGAAACAGCAGGATGCTCAGGATCAACAAGGACGATCGCGTAGTTGTGGATGTGGATGGCGGTCATGACCTTGGCACCGTGTCGCTTTCGGGTGAACTATCGAAACAGCGATTCGAAAAAAAATCTCCGGGTGAGGAGATCAATTCCCTGAGACAGGTGTACAGGATCGCCAATGAGAACGATATTGAAACATGGCTCAACGCGAGAAAAAATGATCGCAGCGGTCTGCTCAGATCAAGGGAGCTTGCCTCTTCGCTGGGCCTGGAAATGAATATCAGCGACGTTGAATTCCGGGGTGATGGAAAAAAGGTCACGATCTATTATACCGCCAATGGCCGGGTGGATTTCAGGGAGCTCCTGAAGCTCTGCATGTCTGAATTCAGGATGAAGATCGAAATGAAACAGATCGGGGCGAGGCAAAGTGCTGCCCGTGTTGGCGGGATCGGGTCATGTGGCAGGGAACTCTGTTGTTCCACCTGGAAAACAGAGATGAACTCCGTAAAGACCGAATCTGCCAGGAAACAGGACCTGTCACTCAATGCCTCAAGGCTGGCCGGACAATGCGGGAAACTGAAGTGCTGCCTCAACTACGAGCTGGAGACCTACCTGGAAGCATGGGAATCGTTCCCGGCCGAACTGATCAACCTTGAGACAGATAAAGGAATATTAAAACCCCAGAATGCCGATGTCCTGAAGGGTGAGGTGCATTATGCCTTAGACAACGATAAGGTCGATATACGCTACAACATCTCCATCGACCAGGTCAAACAGTACATTTCCATGAATAAGAAAGGAAAACTGGTCAAGACAGGAAGTATCCCTGCGGACTGATACTTGTTGCCGGGATCAATTTGCTAACCGTTCACGTGTCTTTCTGCATGGTAGGATGACCGCACCAACGGTGAGCTCTCCACGTAACTGAAGCCCATTTTTTCTCCCTCCTCACGGTAGAATTCAAACACTTCTGGCCTGGCATATTCCTCCACCCTCGCGAGGTTGGTATCTGGTTGCAGGTACTGCCCGATGGTCACCACGCGGCACCCTGCATCCCTTAGGTCTCTCATCGTCTGCAGAACCTCCTCCTGCTTCTCACCGAGCCCGAGCATGATCCCCGATTTCGGGACGAGTCCGCTCTCTGCCACCATCCGGATTACCTCCAGGCTGGTCCTGTAGTAGGAATTGCTGCGAATCCTGGGAGTAATGCGTTCCACGGTCTCCACATTGTGTGAGATCACCTCTGGCTTTGCATCGATCACCAGCTGTACATCTTTTTGCACCCCTTTGAAATCGGGGATCAAAACTTCAAGCGTTGTATCCGGATTCCGCAGTTTGATCATCTTGACCGTCGCCGCCCAGAACCGCGCACCCCCGTCTTTCAGGTCATCCCGGTTCACCGAGGTGATCACGGCATGCTTCAGCCCCAGGGTCTTGATGGTATCTGCCAGTCTGCCCGGCTCCTCCCAGTCCAGCGGATCCGGAATCAGATTCTCCACGTAACAGAACCGGCAATTTCTCGTGCATTTCGACCCCATGATCATGAAACTCGCGGTGCCTGCATTCCAGCATTCGCCTTTGTTCGGACAGTTTCCGCTGGTGCAGATGGTGTTCAGATCATGCTCTTTGATCAGGTTTCTAACCTTCGAGTATTTTTCTCCCTTGGGCATCGGCACCTTCATCCATCGCGGCAGCCTGTATACCGTATCGTTATCCTTGTTCCTTACCTCCATGTTTTACCTCCTTTATTCAGAATCCCTTCAGCGCGGGCTCCCCTACGATGGCACCCTTCATCACCGGCTCCTCGCCGGGAAGCGTCTCCTGAAGAAGTACCTTTTCAAAGCGGTTCGTGGAAGGATCCGTAACAGCAAATTCAACAGGCAGGTAATGTTCCCCATACCCCCTTGCGATTCCCTGTTCATTTACCTTCTCAATCAATACCCGCTGTTCTTTTTGTTGCATGGAGTGCATATAACGAAGCCTGTTCTCCTCAGATATCCTGCGGATCACTTCGCTGCGTTCAGCCATCACCTTTCCCGACACCTGCTCGTTCATCCGGTCTGCCCGTGTACCGGTCCGCCTGGAGAATCTGAAAGTATGTACATGTGAGAAGTCGGCCTTCTTTACAAAATCAACAGTCTGCTGAAAATCTGCATCGCTCTCCCCGGGAAATCCAACAATTACATCAGTAGTAAAATTAAAATCGGGGATGGCATTCCTGAATCGCTCCACGGTATCCATAAATTGACGTGCCGAATACATCCTCCGCATCTTCAGGAGGATCTCCTCGGATCCACTCTGCAGGCAGAGGTGGAGATGAGGCGCCAGTTTGGGATGACTGAACAATTGATAGAAATCGTCACTGAACCCGTCGGGCTCCAATGATGAGATCCGCACCCTGAAATCTCCCGGCAGTTCAAGCACCCTTTCGATGACATGCTCAAAACTCACCCCTTCATAATCATACCTGCCGATGTTCACTCCTGTGATCACCACCTCTTTGAAGCCATTGTCCACCACCCTTCTCACGTTCTCAAGTATATCCTGATCAGGACGGCTCACCGCCCGTCCGCGTACGGATGGAATGATGCAGAAGGTGCAGAAATTATCACATCCGTCCTGTATCTTCACCGAGGTACGGGTATGCAGACTCTTCTGTACGGTCTCAAAACCGAATTTATTTCCGGAAAGATTATCGGGATGTTGCACCTCGCCGGAAAAATGACCGTCCACCAGTTCCACGATCTGGCTCTTCCGGTCATTGTCCACAACGTATGTGATCTGCTCCTGTCCTTCCAGCTTCTCCTTGTAGTTGTCTGCCATGCAGCCTGTCACCACAACAAGTCCGTCAGGGTTCTTAGATGCTGCGTTGTTGATCGTGTGCCTCGATTTCTGGTCACTCTGGTTGGTGACGGTACATGTATTGATGACCGTCACATCAGCTTTCTGATTGGGATCCACCACCTGGTAGCCCGCGTTATGAAAACTGGTGACGAGTGCGTCGGTCTCAAACTGGTTCAGCCTGCAACCGAGTGTTCGGAAAGAAACTGTTTTCAGGATTTTCATACATCTCCAACTTCACTGTGATCTGACTAAAAATATACTTCCGTAAACAGTTGATCGTGCCTGTATCCCTGCGCCCTGAGAATATCCATGGCATCATAGATCATGCTGCTGTTGCCGCAAAGATACACTTTATCTGCCTTTTCTTCAACGTCACTTAACAGGTAGTCGGTGATCCGACCATTGTAATCGCCTTTGTTTCCGCGCGATGTACAGGCAAAGTAGCTCCCTTCTGTATAATGCTCCCGGTCATATGCTTCATCGATGTTCCTGATCCCGTGGATCAGCCGGTAGCTGGCCCCCGGATTTGACATCACAAAACTATGAAATGGTGCAATACCGGTTCCCGATGCAATGAACAGTAATTTCTCACCTTCCTTCGGCTTGGCATCGGTCAGGAAAAACCCGTAAGGACCCTTCACACTCAGCTCCTCACCTTTTTTAAGTTTCCTAAGCTGCGTACTCACCATCCCGTCATCCACCTCCTTGATCAATACCTCGAGCGAGTCATTGTTGATCCCGCTGTAAATTGAATATTCCCGGTGCTGACCTGATCCGGTAAGCCCGATATTCAGGTGCTGTCCCGGTTTGAAACCCAAATCTCCTCGTGAAAATTTAAGTACGTATGTCGATTTGTTGATGTCCCTTACCTCTTCAAGTAAAAAATTCTCCACCTC
>CAKZNC010000136.1 GCA_937129385.1 uncultured Bacteroidota bacterium | reverse complement strand
GAACACTTCAGGGTGTTCCCACTGAGTAACTGGACTGAGATGGATGTTTGGCAGTATATATACCTGGAAAATATTGACATCCCAAACCTCTATTTTACACATAAAAGAGAGGTGTTTAACCGTGATGGTACCTGGCTCGCCAAGGCTGAATTCCTGCCGATGAAAGATACAGAAAAAGTTGAAGTGAAAGATGTGCGTTGCAGGACCATTGGAGATATTACCTGTACAGGATTGACACTATCAACGGCCAATTCACTGGAGGACATTATCCAGGAGGTGGCTGCAGCCCGATCCACTGAACGAGGCGGAAGATACGACGATAAGCGTTCCGAAGCAGCGATGGAAGACCGGAAAAAGGAAGGGTATTTCTAAGCATATTCTCATATTTCTTTTGAAAAATATAACCGTATATGAGCAAAGACAATAATCCGGCACCAGGTTACCTGGACATGAAGTTGCTGCGTTTTACAACAGCAGGTAGCGTGGATGATGGAAAGAGTACACTGATCGGCAGATTACTTTTTGATTCAAAGGCAATCTTTGAAGACCAGATGGAGGCTCTGGAGACTGCCAGTGAGAACAGGGGAGAGGAGCAGGTGAACCTGGCGCTGCTGACAGACGGATTGCGTGCTGAAAGAGAGCAGGGGATCACCATTGATGTGGCATACAGATATTTTGCCACCCCGAAAAGAAAATTCATTATTGCCGATACACCCGGACATGTGCAGTATACCCGCAACATGGTAACCGGGGCTTCCACCGCCAACCTTGCCCTGATCCTCATCGATGCAAGGCATGGTGTGCTTGAGCAGACAAAAAGACATGCTTATATCGCCTCCTTGCTGGGGATCCCACATGTGGCCATTTGCATCAATAAGATGGACCTCGTGGACTATAGTGAGGAGGTGTATCATGATATCCTGAAGCAATTTGAACCGGTGCGTAACATGCTTAACATCCAGGATGTCCGCTTTATTCCGATCAGTGCATTAAAAGGTGACAACGTCGTGGATCAAAGTAGCAATATGGACTGGTTTGACGGACCTACGCTGCTGGAGTTGCTGGAGACGATCGATATCACCAGTGATGCCGATTTTAAGAATCAAAGATTCCCGGTACAATACGTAATCAGACCCCAAAGGCAGGAGTTCCACGACTACCGCGGATATGCAGGTAGGATTGCAGGAGGGGTTTTCAAAACAGGAGATGAGGTTACCGTGCTGCCCGCCGGACTGAAAACGAAGGTGAAATCAGTCGATGTGATGAATGGTGAGATCGACCAGGCTTTCCCTCCCCAGTCGGTGGCACTGTCACTTGAGGATGATATCGATATCTCAAGGGGCGATATGATCGCTGATGCAAATAACCAGCCGAAATCCGGACAGGAGATCGATCTGATGGTGTGCTGGCTCAGCGAGAAACCCATGGCCCTGGGAGGAAAATATACCATCAGGCATACCACTGCTGAACTCCGCTGTGTGATCCGGGATGTGAAATTCAAAATGAATATCAATACCCTGGAAGAGATCACGGATGATAAATCTGTAAGCCTGAACGAAATCGCCAGGATAAGTATCAAGACGACCAAACCGATCTTCTACGATAGTTACCAGGAGAACAGGATCACCGGTTCAATCAGTATCATTGATGAAGCCACGAATAATACGGTTGGGGCGGGAATGATTATATAGTTAAGAGTTAAGAGTTAAGAGTTAAGAGTGGGTTGAGGGTCGAGAGTAGAGAGTAACCGGTTACAAGAGCTCGTAGAAAAATGTGGTGCCCTGAACCTGCTGAAAGGCAGCCGTCAGCATTCAGCATTACGCATTACGCACTATGCAATTCGCTTGATCACCCTCAGCTTATGGGTATAGGTTCCCAGTTTTTCGTTATAGATCCCCTGCTGGTCGATCCTGTCGATTCGGACTATCCCTGATGCATGGATGATCCGGTCATTTCCGATCATCATCCCCACATGATTGATCATTCCTTCTATGTTGTCGAAAAATGCAAAATCGCCTGTCTTTGCCTCACTGGTGAAGCTGAGCGTGGTTCCAAGTGCCGACTGTTCACTGGCGTCCCGCGGGATCTCTTTCCCCGACAATCGCCCCAGGAACTGGGTCAGCCCAGAACAATCAAATCCGAATCCACACCTTCCTCCCCAGATATATGGGATCGAGACCAAATCACCGATCATGTCCTCAGGTGCGATCTCGCCGGGTCTGACCACGCTTTCTGTATCATCGATCTCATACAAGGTGCCTGACATGGTAAACTTCTGGTCACTGATTTTGGGTACAGACGCTCCAATGGGCAGGTGCGCTGGCTGTTGATCGGTGAGATTCCGGATCAGGATGTTGTTCCTTGCCACGATAAAGGGATGATCTGCCACCTTTTCGGCTCTTTCGATACAATTGCGGTCGATCCATCCCTCGTATTCATCCCTGAGCGCCCGAATAAAGAGCCACAGGCCCTCTTCGTCCTCAATCCTGACATATTCCCCGAAAAGGATCTGCGTGACCATCTCAGCGCGCTCATGAGGGTCTTTCCTGACAGGGATGAAGGCCTGCTTACAAATTCCGAGGATGATCTCACCATTTTCCATTTGTTATTCTTTTTCACGAAAATAGTAAACAAAACCCACTATTGAAATTGTTATAGAAGATGTATCTTTGTTTGCATCGAAATACCGGTTGGTAAAAACAGACAGGTTCACTGGCCGGTACGTATGAATATTAACAGGACTTCATGAGTTTGATTGACAGCTTTCTGAAATACTGGAAACCAGTCCAGATATACCTTCTCTACCTGATCAGCATCCTGATGGTTTTCTGGATGTATCCGAGGGAAGGTAAATTCCAATATGAATATGTAAAGAACAGGCCATGGAAGCACCAGGACCTGATCGCTCCTTTTGATTTCCCGGTCTACAAGGATGATGCGATGATCGATAAGGAGATTGACAGTATCACCCTGATGAGCAAGCCGTATTTCACGCTGGATACCATGGTTGCAGAGCAGTCTCTTGCACAACTCAGCAGCGACCTGGGGGACATCTCATCCGGAAGCCTGGATATTGAGATACTGACTTTATTCCAGCGGAATATCCAGGACACATTGCCTGGATTGATCAGACAGGTATATTCAACCGGGGTCATAGAGATGCACCCGGTGATACAGGATGCGGTACCATCTGAAAAAGAGGTGATCCTCAGGAGAAGACAACTTGCGAGGGAGGTTTTGCTATCCGACCTGTTCACTGAGAAGAGAGCTTACGAATACGTGATGAATGCATTGAAGGACTATACCTCAAAGTCAGAGGAGCAGATTCTTTCAAGAGTTACCATTGCAAAATATATTGAACCCAACCTGCTGTATGATGAATCCATGACCAGGAACGTGCTGGACGCAAATCTTGACGAGATTGGCACCACACAGGGCATGGTGCAGTCGGGTCAGATCATTATATCCAGGGGAGAACTTGTGTCACCTGCCAAATACAGGCTTGTGGAGTCACTAAGGAAGGAATACGAGACCAATTCCAATGTATACAAGAACTATTCGCTGCTCTACCTGGGTCAGTTTATCCTTATCTCCGTGCTTTTTCTGTCCCTCCTCTGGTACGTTTCAAATTTCAGGCGTGACATGATGAGGAGCAGTGCACAGACACTCTTTTTGCTCTCTATGATCGTGATCATGGTAGGATTGACAAAAGTGACGGTGAACAACGAAGCGATCAGTTATTATGTGATCCCGTTTGCGATCATCCCCATCTTTTTGAAGACCTTTTTCAACGTACGGTTTGCATTGTTTGTGCATTTCCTGATCCTGCTGCTGGCCGGATTCTGGATCCCCAACAGTTACCAGTTCCTGCTGATGAATTTCCTTGCCGGCGTGGTTGCTGTTTTCTCAATGCGCTCCTACTACAGGCGGAGCATCCTGTTTTATATCGCAACGTTTGTGGGGCTGACCTATACGCTGATCTATGTTATCCTTTCACTATTGCAGGAAGGTACACTGGAGGGTGTGGACTGGACCCAGATACTTTGGTTTGCTGGCAATGGTCTGCTGATCCTGACCGTATATCCATTGATCTATATCTTTGAAAGATTGTTCGGGTTCCTTTCAGATGCAACACTTTTTGAACTGTCAGACACCAATCAGCCGCTCCTGAGAAAACTGGCGGAAAAGGCACCAGGTACATTCCAGCATTCCCTCCAGGTAGCTAATCTTGCCGAAGAGGCTGTGCTGAAGGTAGGAGGCAACCCCCTGCTTGTTCGCACAGGTGCATTGTACCATGATATCGGGAAAATGAATAATCCCTATTATTTTATCGAAAATCAGCGTGATGGCGAAAATCCTCATGACAATGTCGATTTTAAAACAAGCGCAAAGATCATTATTGATCATGTAATGGATGGAGTGGAGCTTGCCAAACGATACAACCTTCCCCAACAGATCATTGATTTCATCCTCACGCATCACGGCACTTCCACTGTCCAGTATTTTTATAAATCCTACCTCAGTGACAATCCTGAGGATGAGGTGGATGTCGAGGAATTCAGATACCCGGGTCCGCGCCCCTACCTGAAGGAGATGGCTGTGGTGATGATCGCTGATTCGGTTGAGGCAGCATCCAGGAGTATGAAGGATATCAGCGAGGAATCACTGAGTCAGCTGGTTGATAACATCGTGGCACATCAAACAGCAGAGGATCAGTATTCAGAAGCTGACATCACTTTCAGTGATATTGCCACGATCAAGAAGATCTTCAAGCAAAAACTGATCAATATCTACCACGCCCGTATTGCCTATCCTGAATAGGGGGCCTGGCGTACCTGCTGCTATTATCGGCGGGGGATTTAATATCAGTTCAGTAATTCAATGACATCCACATTGGGATATTCCTCCTGTGAAAATCTAAAGAAGTCCTCGCCAGGTGATGCTACCTGTTCCATTTCATCAAGGATCATGGTATATAAGATGCCCTCCTTGTGCCGGATTACGATGGCAAAAAGGTTGCCATTGTCACGGGAGAAATAGAGTTTTAAAAGCGCAAACGGTCCACCCAGGACTTCAGGATAAAGCTGTATCTCAGTGGCTGATTTTCCATGAAAATCTTTTTCCCCGATCAAACGGTATTTGAATTCCTGCTGGTAGTTTCTGAGCAACCGGATCGGATCTGTAAACATAAATTCCTTGTTATCTGGATCAGGTGTACTGACATATACCTCCTCAATTTCGGTTTGCAGGGAATATTGTTTCTCTCCATTGAACCAGATGATGGCCTCTCCAAGGTCTATTTTGTATTTTTCACCCATCAACACCAATGACCCAGAGCCATCGATGGTGGTGCCGGCCTGCTGATCTTCTCTCTCATAATCAAAGGAGATGCTGATCGCTTCCCCCGGATCAAGGTCTTTGGCGACCTTGTTCAGGAATTTTTCAGCTGCCGGGTCTTTTTGCCCCATCAGGTTCATCGCAGGGATCAACAATGCAAATATGATCAGTCTTTTCATTTTATTGTCAATTAAATTGTCTTAGAAATCCCGGTCCTCATTTCCAGGAGATATGGAGGGCTTCGCCCTTCAGTTTAGTTCATTCAAAATCTGTTCCAAACTGTATTCATCCTTTGCAAGGACCTGCCGGGCCTTGCTGCCTTCGGGCGGACCAAGAATTCCGGCTGCTTCGAGTTGATCGACGATCCGACCGGCGCGGTTGTACCCCAGTGCAAGTTTCCGCTGGATCAGGGAAGTTGAACCTTGCTGGTGCTGAACCACCAGCCTGGCAGCATCTTCAAACAGGTCATCCCGCTTTTTCAGGTCCACATCAGGGGAGTCCCCCGATTCCTCGTCGACACTGGCAAGTTCCATGGGTCCTGGATAACCTTTCTGATCACTGATAAATTCAGTAAGGTCATCAATTTCAGGCGTATCGACAAAAGCACATTGTAGTCTAACAGGTTCATTCCCGCTCAGGTACAGCATGTCTCCCCGTCCGATCAGTTGGTCTGCCCCGGGACCATCCAGGATCGTCCTGGAGTCAATTCCAGAAGAGACGCGGAAGGCAATTCTTGCAGGGAAATTCGCCTTGATTACACCGGTAATGATGTTGGTCGTCGGTCGTTGAGTTGCGATCACGAGGTGTATGCCAATGGCTCTTGCGAGTTGCGCAAGCCTTGAGATCGGAGTCTCAATCGACCTGCCTGCTGTCATGATCAGATCCGCAAATTCATCGATCACCACAACGATAAATGGCATGTAGCGATGTCCCTTTTCAGGATTCAGCTTCCGTGCGATAAATTTCTTGTTGTATTCCTTGATATTCCTTACATGGGCAGCCTGTAGCAGGTCGTACCGCTTATCCATTTCGGCGCAGAGGGAGTTGAGTGTGCTGATTACCTTCTGTGTATCGGTGATAATGGCCTCTTCTGTGTCTTCAAGCTTGGCGAGGAAATGATTTTCAATCCTGGAGAACAGGCTGAGTTCCACCTTTTTTGGATCGATCATTACAAATTTCAGCTGGGCGGGATGCTTCTTATATAAAAGCGACGCAATAATTGCATTCAGACCAACTGATTTACCCTGTCCGGTCGCCCCGGCCACCAAGAGGTGGGGCATTTTAGTGAGGTCAAATGTAAAGGTCTCATTTGAGATCGTTTTTCCCAGTGCGATGGCCAGTTCAAAGTCAGAGTCCTGAAATTTCCTTGAGCTCAGGATGCTTTTCATGGATACGATCCTTGGTTTTTGATTGGGTACTTCGATACCGACCGTCCCTTTGCCAGGTATCGGTGCGATGATCCTGATGCCCAATGCTGCAAGGCTGAGTGCAATATCATCTTCCAGGTTTTTGATCTTTGAGATGCGGATCCCGGGCGCAGGCACGATCTCATAGAGCGTCACCGTGGGTCCGATTGTTGCCTTGATCTTGTCGATCTTGATCTTATAAGAGGCCAGTGTCTCTACGATCCGGTTCTTATTTGAGATCAGTTCTTCATTTGTCACGGTGGTATCCCCCGAGCCATAATCGCGGAGGAGACTTAACGGGGGCAATTTATATCGGGGTAGTTCAAGGGTTGGGTCATAATCCTGCAGTTCACCTGCTGTTCCGTTTCCATTCACCTTCTCGTCATCCTGGCTTTTCTCAACAGTGATCTCAACATCACCTGATTCTTCTTTCTTCCCGGGGGAGACAGGGTCTTTTACCTCCTCTCTTCCCTGATCACTTACTACGAAACCATCCTCATCGATCTCATGACCACCTTTTGCCCCTGTCTCTCCCAAATCGGTTGTATCAGTTTTAACTTCGTCATTTACAGATTTAGATGTTGCTTCAGTTTCGCTTCCTTTCGATGAATTATCGTTAGCGTCATCCGCCGGACGGTTCTTGAAATAGGAGAGGACAGGTGTTGTGAATATGGAAAAAACTGAGAACAGGATGATCAGCAAGAAGGCAGATCCTACATACCCTATTGATGCGATCAGCCATCGGCTGACCTGGTAACCGTGTGTTCCTCCCGGACCGCTGCCCAGAAATCCGGATGCACTTCCGAAAATAACGGCAAGCGCTATGGAGGTAAGGATCATCAGGATCAGTGAATTGCGGGTGATTCTCCAGGTTTTGAATATTTTGATCCTGAACAGACCCAGTGACCAAACAATGAGGATGAAAGGGACGAGGATACTGGCGATGCCAAACCATTGATTGATGAAAACGTCCGACATCCAGGCGCCCCACTTGCCCCCCTGGTTCTCAACGGTGATCTCGGGTCCTGAAAAAACATCGGCCCAGCGAAAATCCTGATCTGTCTCCCAATGGAAGAAATAGGAGATGAAAGCCAGGATCATATAAAATGAAAATAGCACGAGGATGATCCCCACTGCATACCTGAACCTGTCGTCCATGGTGAAACTGAATGATCTCCGTACGTTCCCTTTTTTTGATCCTGATTTCTTCTTTTTCCTGCTCATCTCCTTTAATGCCTGTTCTTTTACGTATGACTTTTAATTTACTAATGTAATCATAACGGTAGCAGGTTCATTCTTCTTTTGTGAACAGGCTGTTGATAAGACTTTCCATGGTCTGCCTCGATACAGGGTCGTAGTCTTCAGGCACCTGGAAATCAGAAATATCAACCTCTTTTTCCACATGTTTCTTCATCACCAGGTGCATCTTCAGAACGCTGAGCTGAACCCTGAAATCTGACAATACATAATCGATGAAATAATAGGGAGTGGTGATGTTCGGAGATTTAATATCGATTGTTTCGGTGTAATAGATATCGTATGTACTGCCCGTGGTGGTGACTTCGGCGCGCCTGGAGAGCATGCCGCAGATCGTTAAAGTGTCGTTCGTGAAGTTCACTTCAGGATCCCTGAGTGGAACTATTCCGGCAGGGATCTCCCCTCGTTCACCCACATAATATGCCTTGTTGCCAAAGAAGTTCAACATTGTGATCACCTTGTTCCGGCGCAGGTCAGCCACCTGTACAAGAGAGAATTGTCCGAAGAATCCCTTGATGCTTGTTTTGATATATCGCCTGGTGTAATATGCTTCCATCACATCGGGAAGCATTTTTGTTGGAATATCACCCGCCATTTCTTCGAGATAATTCACTTTATAACTAATCACATCGGCTGTTGTCGTGTTGGCTGCATTTTTGTCACTCCGGCAACCTGTAAAGGTTATGAGGGAGAGCATTATAAAAAGTATATTTCCTGGAATGTTCCGCATGGGATTAAATATGCGTAAAAATAGAAAACCTCGGTGAACAAACCAAAGTATTGACATAAACCGGTCCGGGATCATAACAAAGTCCAGGTTTTTTCTATTTTAGAACATAGTAACATGTGTTTTAAATCATCACTCAATCAGCTATCAATGCTGGAAATGTCATAGTTTTGTATTTCCTGCAAAACAATGAAAGATGACCCTCATTTTTATTAATTATTTGATCATACTTTAACTGAAATATATGCCTGAAAAAAAAGTAGCTGTTATTGCATTGGGTGGGAATGCATTGCTTCGAGGGGACCAGGAAGGTACCATAGAGCAACAGGAGCAGAATACCACGGACACCCTGGAAAACCTGGTTCACCTGCTCCGGGATGGATATGAACTGGTGCTTTCTCACGGCAATGGTCCGCAGGTCGGAAATATCCTCATGCGCAATGACGCCGGAGAATCTGTCTATGGAATTCCCCAGATGCCGCTTGATATCTGCGTTGCTGATTCCCAGGGGGGAATCGGGTACATGATTGAGCGGATGCTCAGGAATGTACTTACCAGGCACAAGATTGACAAGGAGATCGTTACCCTTGTTACACAAGTGCTTGTGCATAAAGACGATCCGGCGTTCAAAAGTCCGACGAAACGTGTTGGGAAGATCTATGATAAACAGGAGGCAGATCGACTGTCCGGGGAGAAGGGATGGGAATTCAGAGAGGAGAGCAAGCGTCCCGGCGGGTGGCGTCGAGTAGTCCCGTCTCCCAAACCTGTGGGGATCATGAATGAGAAAGTAGTGGAATCCCTTGTAAACCAGGGAACGATCGTCATCGCTGCAGGCGGTGGCGGCGTACCGGTGTATATAGATGAGAAGGGGAATGTTCGTCCGTCTGAAGCAGTCATCGATAAAGACAGTGCATCTGCGTTGCTGGCTTCCCATATTTATGCCGATGAGTTTTATATTCTGACGGATGTACCATATGTCTATGTTAATTTTGGAAAACCAGACCAGGAAGAGAAAGAGTTCCTTGATTTCAGGGATACGCAGAAATTCCTGGAAACAGGAATGTTTGGTGAGGGTGATATGGCTCCTAAAATCAGGGCATGCCTCGATTTTATCGAAAACGGAGGTTCGAAAAGCGTGATCACTGAAGCATTTAAGCTGGAAGACAAAAGTTATGGTACCAAAATTACCATGGAATACGAAGATTAAGCTAATTTTGTACACCTGAATTAAAATTTATCACAATGGCCTATAATCTTAGAAACAGAAATTTTCTGAAGCTTCTTGATTTTTCAACTGAAGAGATCAGGTTTTTACTTGATCTGAGCTTTTCGTTGAAAAAAGCGAAATACAGCGGAACAGAAGTTCAAAAATTAAAGGGGAAAAGTATTGCCCTGATTTTTGAAAAATCTTCCACCCGGACAAGATGTGCTTTTGAGGTGGCAGCATATGAGCAGGGTGCGCATGTTACCTACCTTGGACCCTCTGGTTCCCAAATCGGTCACAAGGAATCGATGAAAGATACAGCACGGGTACTCGGTAGAATGTATGATGGAATTGAATACAGGGGTTTTGGGCAGGATGTTGTCGAAGAGCTGGGCAGGTACGCAGGCGTACCGGTATGGAATGGTCTGACTACAGAATTTCATCCGACACAAATTCTTGCCGATTTCATGACCATGCTGGAACATTCTGATAAACCGCTGTCGCAGATTTCTTTTGCCTACCTTGGAGATGCAAGAAATAACATGGGAAATTCACTGCTTGTCGGTGCAGCAAAGATGGGGATGGATTTCAGGGCCGTGGCTCCGAAAGAATGTCAGCCCGATGAAGAACTGGTCGCAAAATGCCGCGAAATTGCCTCCCGGACGGGTGCGCGGATCACCGTCACTGACAAGGTGGAAGAGGGTGTGAAAGGGGTGGATTTTCTGTATACCGATGTATGGGTTTCCATGGGAGAGTCTGACGATGTATGGAATGAACGCATTGAATTGCTTAAGCCTTACCAGGTGAACATGGACGTGGTTGAAAAGACAGGCAATGAGAAGGTGAAATTCCTTCATTGTCTGCCTGCATTTCACAACCGTGAGACAAAGGTAGGGGAGGAAATCTACAAGAAATTCGGGATTGAATCGATGGAGGTGTCAGAGGATGTCTTTGAATCGGAACACTCCATCGTATTTGACGAGGCAGAAAACCGGTTGCACACGATCAAGGCGGTGATGGTGGCGACGCTGGGAAGTTAGGGTCAGTCGGCAGTCGGCAGTCGGCAGGTTATTAAGGCATCGTATGACTGCGAATTGCAGACAGGAGACTGCCATCTGGACAGGCGTCTCATTCAGTATAAAAAAAACAGGTGCCAGCATGGCTGATCTTTATCTCACCAGGTGGTAGATGAACAGGAAGAGCAGGGTGGCACAGACCATCAGTTTCATTCCGACACCCAGAAGGAATCCGAGGAATGAGCCCCAGCCGGCGCGCAGTGCGTCTCTCTCCTTTTTGCCGGTGACCAGTTCGCCGAGGAATGCACCGGCAAACGGACCGAGGACTATGCCCAGGGGGCCCAGGAAAAGTCCCACGATCAATCCTGCAGTCGCCCCGATCATCCCGGCTCTCGATCCACCCCATTTTTTGGTACCCCAGACAGGAACGACATAATCCAGTACGGTCACCAGGATCACAAAAAATAGCATGATCCACAGGGCAGTGTCGTAATTTTCATTGTCGGCAACATAACCGGTCCATCTGAGCATCAGGTATCCCAGCCATGAGAGTGGCGGGCCTGGAATTACCGGGAGTGCACTGCCAATAAATCCCACGAGGATCAGAACAAGGCCGCCGATAACAAGAGCTATATCCATCTTAACTGTCTTTTACATTTTAATGCCGGTGATTCCCGATCAAATTTAGAAATTCCCTGCTGATTTGTTTTTTTTCCGGTCAATATTCGAAGTTTAAATGCGCTTTTTTTTGATATATTACTTATTTTCATATATTTATATATGTTATTCGGTCGACAATGAAAGACAATGAAAACCTATATGATAAGATCAGGGAGCTGATCGGCAAGGAGCCGGGCAACCTGAACATCATGGAAGACCATATTGATGTCGACCTGCAGGCAGAATACTTTGAGTATTCAAAAAAGGTATCCAGACAGTTTGATGAAAGCTGGGCCATTGACCAGATAGAAATGCTATTCGATCCGGATTTCCCTAACGATGCGAAAAAACAACTGCTTGCAAGGCTGGCAACCTCCAGTGACGTGAAAGCCTATCGAGCGATCGAATCTTATGCAAGTGAACCTGATAATGGTTTGCGGGATTGGGGCCTGCTTGCGTTGCAGGAATCGAGGATGCACCTGGAGAGCCACCTCCTTGAAGAAAACCAGGTTTTTATCTCCACAGGTCTCGGGGGAAGGGATCATAAACTCAGGTACTTTGTTGTACTGATCTCGCGAGGCAGAAAATCATTGAATGAATTCCAGGTGAAGATCGTTGGAAAGGAATTTCCTTATGTCCTGGGAAAATATGATGGAGAAGTTGAAGAATTCGATGCTTCCGGATACCTGGCAGCGTTCATGCTCCTGTTGCCCATACAGCATGCTGTTAAAGATGTTTTTACAGAGGGGATCAATGAGTGTAACCAGTACGGCGATTTTCTAAGGGAAAATTGCATCGTCACAAATGTGAAGAGACTTACATTCGGAGAGGTAGTGGAATTTATTGAAAAGAAATCAGATCATAACGAAACTCCGCCTGCAACATAAAAAAACTGTCACCCATTCCGGATGACAGTATGCCATTTTAAACCACACGCAAGCCTTTGTAGTCAATCATTGAAACATCAACTCCGCAGAAGTGAACATTCACTTCTGCCGGAATAGTTTCAGTCTATTTATATTGTTTGATGATAGTTTGATACAGTCCGGTCAGACATTGCTGTCGTCCAGGTCCTCAAATTCAACACTCGTAAAGTCTTTTGATTCAACAGCAACTTCTTCCCCCGCAGGCTCCTTGTGCTGGTGATGAGAAACGGGTGCATCATCGGGTTCGATCGGCTGAGGATTGGCCTCGCGTATGAACTCAATAACCTCCTTGAGGGTGTCTGCAAACTTGTCGAAATCTTCCTTGTAAAGAAACAACTTGTGCTTCTCGTAAAAGAATTTGCCATCCCTTCCAAAACGTTTCTTACTCTCAGTGATGGTCAGGTAATAGTCATTTCTCCTGGTTGCCTTGACATCAAAAAAGTAGGTTCTTTTACCGGCCCGGACAACCTGTGAGTGAATTTCTTCCCTTGGTCTGTCATTACCCGTTCCATCCTTTTTGTCTAATCCTTCTTCGTTCATTTCTGGTGATTTAGTTAGGGTTCTTCTGATTTTCCCGTAATGATTGTATTCCAAAAATGTAAAATATTTTATTAATTATCAAATAATTGTAGGAGAGTCGCCACTTATCCTTGCAAAATCATTAGAAAATAATGTAAATTTGCGACTCGAATAACAGGAAAAGGAGTTCTTTAGATATGATAAGCAGAAGGCAATTAAGGATAAAAACACTGCAGACCCTGTATGCGTTTTACAATACGGAAGACAGGACAGTGCCCAAGGCAGAGAAAGAACTGCTGCACAATATCCAGAAGGCGTACGACCTTTACAATTCAATTTTCGTTTTATTGATAGATATTGCCAATTACGCGGAGTCCAGGATTGACCTTGCCCGTAAAAAGCTGGTTCCTTCCCGGGAAGACCTGCATCCAAATACGCGTTTTATTGAGGCAGAATTGATCGAGCAACTCAGGAACGCTGATCAACTGACGAGGTATGTTGAAGCAAGAAAAATCTCCTGGGTAAATTATCCAGAGCTGATCAAGGAGCTTCATGCTGCGATTATGGCTGATGAGGTGTTCCGCGAATACATGGATGCTGATTCGGTCTCATTTTCCGACGAAGTGAAGCTTTTTACTCATCTGCTGACCGTCGTTATCTATCCAAATGAAAACCTGGAACAGGCACTCGAAGAGCAGAGTATCTACTGGACAGATGATCTCGAATATATGATCAGTATGGTCATCAAGACCCTGAAGAGGTTTAAACCTGACGGCTCCAATGAAAAACCGCTCCTGGATCTTTTCAAAAATCCCGAGAATAAAAAGGTGCCTGAAGACAAGGAATTTGCCATCGAGCTTCTACGAAAGTCCATTGCAAACAAAGAGGAGTACATCGGCTATATTAAATCGCATACCAAGAACTGGGACCTGGAACGGATTGCTTTTATGGATATCCTGATTATGCAGATGGCGATCGCTGAATTTATCTGTTTCTCATCCATTCCAACGAAGGTGACACTCAATGAGTACCTTGAGATCTCCAAGATCTACAGTACCAGCAAAAGCAATGTCTTTATCAATGGAGTGCTTGATAAAGTTGCGATGCAACTGAAGGAAAACAAGAAGATCCGTAAGACGGGCAGAGGTCTTATAGGAGAATTTGATGACAAAGAGAAGAATTAGATTATCTTTGCACAACAGATGAGGGAGTTCACGTTATATGCAAGGTTCTTTATCGTATTAATTCTGACGGCGTGTGGAAATGAAAATGGGTCTTCAGGCGAAGAGGAAAGGCCTGGAACAACCGGGGAAGATCCCCTCATCGTTTTTGAAGCTCGCGTTAATGATCTCGGTGCCGTCCGGGAAGGAGAAAAGGTGGTTTCATGGTTCGACTATACCAATCAAGGCAACGGTCAGCTCGTCATCAATGACATCAAGGCCGGCTGTGGGTGTACGGTCCCAAAATGGGACAAAAAGCCCCTTGCGCCGGGAGATTCGGGATCTGTGAAAGTGATTTTCGATTCAAATGGCAAAAAAGGAATGCAACAGATCAGTATCACCGTCAGTTCCAATGCCGAGAACGCAAGGGAAAAATTAACGCTTAAGGCACAAGTAAAAATATAAACCAAAATTGAAATTAATATTATCATGAATTCACTATTTGTACTGTTACAGAATGCTGCAGCCCCTAAAACACCAGGGATGCAGTCACTTATTTTCCTGGTATTGATCATCGTAGTTTTCTACTTTTTTATGATCAGACCCCAGGTAAAAAAACAAAAGGAGATGACCAATTACAGGAACGCACTGAAAAAGGGAGACAAGGTACTCACCAGCGGCGGATTGTATGGCAAGATCAATGATGTCAAAGACACTACGGTAACGCTTGAGATTGCTGATAATACGGTTGTCAAGGTAGATAAGACTGCCATTGTCAAGGATGCATCCGACATGGAGGCACAAGCGAAAAAATAAAAGAAAAGTTCCCAATTGGAAAGAGTTCAGCCGTACGATTTACGGCTGAACTTTTTTTTTAGTAATTTTACGATGACTGATGGCAACTGAAGACCAGAGAAAAGGATCGAGGCTTTCGGAATATACGAAATCCAACCAGCTGGAATGGAAAAGAAAAATGCTCGTGTTTTCCTTTTTCCTGACCTTTGCTGTGATCATCTGGTTATTGAATGCCCTCAACAAGAATTACACCACCGAGATCAATTACCCCATCACCTATTCAAAGTTTCCCCAGAACAAGTTGCTGGTCAGTGAAGTCCCTGATCATCTTCGGCTGAAGGTAAGCGGACATGGGTATGCGTTACTAAGTTACAAACTGACCAATCGTCCGATCCCTGTCAATTTCCCCGTATCTACCTATACAATGAACAACCTGGAGGGAGACACTTCCAGGTTCTATATGCTCACGCGGTATGCAAGGGATCGTGTCTCAAGGCAAATTTCTTCCGATCTCCAGTTGATGGAGATCTCACCTGATTCACTGATCTTCCAGTTTGCTACCCGCACCCGAAGAGTGGTTCCAGTAAAACCTGTGATCGATTTCGGGATCGGCCGGGATTTTACCCTTAAAAACGGTATCAGCATTGAGCCGGAATCGATCGCTGTAACCGGTCCGGATATTTTCCTTGATACGCTGCAGTATGTGCACACCAAGAAACTGGAATTGGGCAATCTTGAGAAGAGTTACCAGGGTGTGCTCCAGGTGCGGAAAAACCCCGATTTCAAATACAGTACGGATCGACTGGATTGTTCCATTGAACTGGAAAAGTTTACCGGTGTACAGGTAATGGTGCCTGTTCAGGTCGCAGGACTTCCGGATTCGTTGCGTCTGCAGACTTTCCCGCAGGAAGTAAGAGTGAGTGGTAAAATCGGATTGAGTAATTATGAACGAATTGTCCCGGAGGCCTTTTGGATCGAAGTGGACTACATGGATATTGAACCGGGGGAAGCTCGTCTGCCTGTGCATGTAAAAACCAAACCGGGGGATCTGTCTGCTGTTACTGTTTACCCACAGACTGTTGAATACCTCTTATCAGAGAAGTGATGCTGAAAATCGGACTCACAGGAGGGATCGGAAGTGGGAAAACACTGGTTGGTGAAGTGTTCGCGGCACTGAAGGTGCCGGTATATGTTGCGGACCAGGAAGCGAGAAGGCTCATGGAAACATCACCGGTGCTTAGAAATTCACTGGAAAAGCTATTTGGAAGCAAGGCTTTTAAAGGTGACAACCTGGATCGGCGATACATCGGGGAAATCGTATTCAATGATAAGAGAATGCTGACCAGTCTGAATAAGATCGTCCATCCCGCTGTTCATGCTGATTTTGAAAGGTGGGCGGAGCAATACCGGGATCTGCCATATGTGATGGAAGAAGCAGCAGTACTATTTGAATCCGGTGGTGCAAAACGAATGGATAAAACATTTTTTGTGAAGGCTGCGGAACAAACACGGATCCGAAGGGTCATGGCCCGGGATAACGTTTCAGGTGAGCAAGTACTGGCGCGGATACGAAATCAGTGGAGCGATGAAAAGAAGGAGAAACTGGCAGATTTCATTATTTACAATGAGAATGATAGCATGATTCTTCCACAAATTGTAGATTTGCACCAGGATATTATAAAATTAAACAGTTGACAGATGGCAAAATTTGCTAAATGGGTAGGATTGGGACTCGGTTGGGCAGTTGGCGGACCCATTGGCGGGATCCTCGGACTTGCCCTCGGTTCCATGTTCGACAATGGATCGCAGGCAACAGGCACCCAGGAACGGCTCCATCGTTCCACCACGCGAAGAGGAGATTATGCAGCTTCACTGCTGGTGCTTGTTGCAGCTGTGATGAAGGCTGACGGAAGGGTAATGAAGAGCGAACTGGATTATGTAAAGAACTATTTCACCACGCGATTTGGAAGAGAAACTGCCCATGAAGCAATTGTGATGCTCAAGGACATCCTGAAGCAGGAGATACCCATCAGGGAGGTAACTGCACAACTGAACCAGCGTCTTGACTATTCCTACCGGCTGGAGATGATCCATTTTCTCTTCGGGATTGCAGCTGCTGATGCAGGTGTAGCAGAATCTGAAAAAGAGATGATCAGGCGTATTGCAGGATTTATGAATATCACGCATTCTGACCTGGAGAGTATACAGGCCATGTTCATCTCTGCATCGGATGCCTCATACAAGATCCTGGAAATTGAGCCCACTGCCACCGACGATGAAGTGAAAAAGGCTTACCGGAGGATGGCAATGAAATATCATCCCGACAAGGTGAGTCACCTGGGAGAAGACTTTAAAAAGGTAGCCCAGGAAAAATTCAGGAAAGTAAAAGATGCCTACGACGGTATCAAAAAAGAACGAGGAATTAATTAGAAACAAAGGAAGAATACTGTAATGAAAACGATCAAGGTAAAAGACCTTATGTCAATCGCCGGTAAAGGGGGGTTGTTCAGGTATCTTGCACAGGCAAGAAGTGGAATTGTCGTGGAATCCCTAACCGAAGGTAAACGGACCATTGCACCGCCAACTGCCAGGGTGAGTGCGCTGGAGGATATTTCAATATTTGCTGAAAATGAGGACGTTCCACTTGCTGATGTGATGATGAAGATCCATGAGAAAGAGGAGGGAGGAAAAGCCATCGATCAGAAATCTGGAAATGAAGAGCTGAAGGCATATTTCGCAGAGGTGCTTCCCGAGTATGATGATGAGCGTGTCTATGTCTCTGATATTAAGAAAGTAATCTCATGGTACAACCTGCTGCATGAACTTAAGATGCTCGAAGTAGTGGATAAGGAAGAGAAAGACGATTCGGAAAATAATAAGGAGCAGGAAAAAGAAACTAAGAAAGAAACTAAGAAAGAAGCAAAGAAAGAGGATAAGAAAGAGGATAAGAAAGAGGCCGGAAAAGCTTAGTTAAAAGCGACAGGAACCGGGACTGAAAATTTGGCAGACACTTGGGTTAGCGATTGTCATCCTGTTCTTCCTTTTTTGCCTCCTCCCAGAGCTGATCCATCTCCTCGAAGGACAGCTCCCGTATGGATCGGCCTGCAGACCGCGCATGTTCTTCAATGTGGTTAAAACGCTTCATGAATTTTCCATTGGTGCGTTCCAGTGCAGTCTCAGGTTCGACATCGAATAGTCTCGCTGCATTGACAATGGAAAACAACAGGTCCCCAAATTCCCCTTCTATCCTGTCCGGGTCTCCTTTGTCAATTTCCTGCCTCACCTCATCGATCTCTTCCGATACCTTTTTCCATACATCATCGCGGTGCGCCCAGTCAAATCCTACGGCGCGGACCTTGTCCTGCACCCGGTGTGCTTTGATCAGGGCAGGAAGTGAAACCGGCACTCCGCTCAAAACGCGTTTTGTGCCGTTCTTCTCCTTCAACTTCAGCTCTTCCCAGTTACTGATCACCTCCCCGGAACCGGATACCTGTCGATCGCCAAATACGTGGGGATGACGGAAAACCAGTTTCTCGTTGACCGTATTGATCACATCGGTAATATCAAAATTTCCCTTTTCATCACCGATCTTCGCGTAGAACACAATATGCAAAAGAAGGTCCCCAAGCTCGGTCCTGATCTCATCCATATCCTTATCAATGATCGCATCCGCCAGCTCATAGGTCTCCTCGATGGTCAGGTTGCGAAGCGACTCCATGGTCTGTTCCCGGTCCCAGGGGCATTTCTCCCTTAGTTCGTCCATGATATCAAGTATCCTTCCGAACGCTTCCATTTTCTCCTCTCTGCTACTCATGTTCTTTGTCAGTTAAATTCTACCCGGACAGTTGAGTCGGTATCCAGATTCAGCAGGTCTTTCGCTGAACCGCTCCTGATCGCAATCTCAAGCAGGTTGATTGAATTGAAGACCGCCAGAAGATCACCAGCCGAGGTCTCGGAATAGTGACGGTTAATTTTTGTGATCCGGTAATGCTTGCTCTGCACATATATGCTGAATTTCCGGTCTTTCCCGATCCGGTCAAAGAGTTCCCGGGATATGTTGGTGATCGCATTGCCATACGAATCGATATAGATCACAGTTCCTGTGATCGTATTGTTTTCGAGGGTGGCCCGAAGCGGGATCTGTTTCTTGAAATTTTCAACTGGTTTGCCCAGTTTTGAAAGTGGGGTGCCGTTAAGCAGACTGCAGGCTGCTTTGCAGAAGATCGTCAGTTCCGGGAAACTCGCTGCAGCCTGGTCACCTGGCGGATCAAGTTGTACCACTTCCGTCTTTTCAGCATCTCCAAGTAATCCAAGAATTCCGTTGTCTGCAGTAATGTAAAAATGGTCGTCAATCCCGGCCGCGAGCATGGCGCATCCAGGTTCCGGATCTGTACCGACTGCGATCAGGTGTACAGTGCCGGGGGGGAAATGATTGCTGCTGTTGCGTACGATCATTGCAGCTTCAGAAATGCCGAAAGGTTTAACCCTGCTGCTGAGTGTTACGATCTCTGCCTCTTCGCAGGATGAAAGAATCCGACCTTTTACAGCTCCTGTATAATAATCATCCTTGTTCCAATCTGAGGTCAGTGTTACAAAACGCATACGTATCGTACCAGGGTTTTCTATTGGAATGTTAAAAAAAACAGCTTATTTTGTCAGTACCAAAAGTAGTGATTATAATTCAATTTATGGCGCAAAAAACCATCTATTTGGAAGGTGTCGACCCGATCGATTTTTATGGTGTTAACAATGTGCGCTTCAATAAGTTAAAGTCCTATTTCGAAGACCTGAAGATCGTTTCCAGGGGGAGTGAGATCAAGGTGGAAGGGGATCCGGAACGTATTGGAATACTCGAGGAAAAGGTGGACCTTCTGATTAAATTCATTGTGAAATTCAACCGGCTTACGATGGATGACTTTGATGAGATTGTGTCTGGTGATGCTGGTTACAAGATAGAAGCACCCGGTCCGAAAGAGGAGGTGCTGCTGCATGCCGACAGGTCCAGGCCGATCAGGGCAATTACCATTCACCAAAAGGCCCTTGTTGAAGAGGCAGGAAAAAGTGACCTGGTGCTGGCTGTTGGACCGGCAGGAACAGGAAAAACATATACTGCCATTGCACTTGCAGTGCGGGCTCTGAAGAGCAGGGAGGTAAGCCGGATCATCCTCACAAGGCCTGCAGTTGAGGCCGGTGAAAAGCTGGGGTATCTTCCGGGGGATTTTGCGCAAAAACTGGATCCTTACCTGCAACCACTTTTTGATGCACTCAGGGACATGATACCTGCAAAAAAGCTGATGCAGTTCATGGAAGACAACACCATCCAGATCGCCCCGCTGGCCTATATGCGCGGACGCACCCTGGATAAGGCATTTGTTATCCTCGATGAGGCCCAGAACGCCACCACCAGTCAGTTCAAAATGTTCCTCACCCGTATGGGACCCAGTGCAAAATTCATTGTCACAGGTGATGTCACGCAGGTGGACCTGCCTGGTAAGACGCCTTCCGGACTGATCGAGGCGATCAGGATCCTGGATGGGATAGATGGTATTTCGCTGGTGAAGTTTGATGAAAGGGACATCATCAGGCACAGGCTGGTAAAAAAGATCGTGAAGGCGTATGGCAGGGAGAGTTAAGAGTTAAGAGTTAAGAGTTAAGAGTTTAGAGGGGCTCCTTTGTGACTGCAACCCGACAGGCTAGGGGAACCAGCAATTGGAGATTGTAAAATAAACATTAAAATGAATAATAAATATGACGGCACTTAAAGGAACAAATTTTAATTTCCCGGGCCAGAAGGATGTATACCACGGGAAAGTCAGGGATGTCTATAACATTAACGATGAATATCTTGTGATGGTGGTATCGGACCGGATATCCGCTTTCGATGTGATCCTGCCGGAAGGAATTCCATTCAAAGGACAGGTACTGAACCAGATTGCGAATAAATTCCTGGACGCAACATCCGACCTGGTGCCCAATTGGAAGCTTGATACGCCTGATCCCAATGTTACAGTAGGTCATTATGCAAATCCTTTCAAAGTGGAGATGGTGATCAGGGGATATCTGACCGGACATGCATGGCGTGAATACCGGGATGGGAAGCGTACCCTCTGCGGAGTGCCAATGCCAGAGGGGCTGAGGGAGCACGACAGGTTCCCTGAACCGCTGATCACACCAACGACCAAAGCGGATGAGGGACACGATGAAGATATCTCCAGGGAGGAGATCATTGCCCAGGGGCTCGTTTCAGAAGAAGATTACAGTCAGCTGGAGGAGTACACCAAAAAGCTGTTTCATAGGGGAACGGAGATGGCTGCTGAGAAAGGCCTGATCCTTGTGGATACAAAATATGAATTTGGAAAGAAAGACGGAAAGATCATGCTGATCGATGAGATCCATACCCCGGATTCATCCAGGTATTTCTATGCCGACGGCTATGAAGAGAGACAGGAGAGGGGAGAGCAGCAGAAGCAACTTTCCAAGGAATTTGTCAGACAATGGCTGATATCCAACGGATTTCAGGGAAAAGATGGCCAGAAAATGCCGGACATGCCAGCAGAGTTCGTAAGCCAGGTCTCTGAGCGGTACATCGAACTGTATGAGAACATTACCGGTGAGAAATTTGAAAAATCAGAGACCTCCGGAATCGAACAGCGCATTGAAAATAACGTAATAAAATTTCTGAATAAATAATGCGGGGGCTGATTCTCCGTTAATCCTATGATGATCCTTGGAAAAAAATACCTGTCCGGACTGTTGCTGCTTGTGATGATCTGCGCAAATGTGCAGGCGCAGGAACCTGTGAATGTCACCCGCTCTGACAACAAAGTTGTACTTGCAGGGAAAGTCTATTACGTGCATGTGGTCAAGCCCGGACAAACGCTGTATTCCATTGCGAGAGCCTACAATGTTTCTGAAAAGGAGGTACTGATCGAGAACCCTGGGTCCTCGGCCGACCTGATCATTGGACAGGTTTTGAAGATTCCTGCAGACCCGGCGTCTGCCTTTTCAGTGGATACAGGAAAGCAGGTGGAAGAGCCCGAACGTCATATTCTCAAAGAAGGTGAGACCCTGTACGCGGTGTCTCGAAAGTACGACTTGAGCGTGGAAGAGATACTCAAGCTGAATCCCGACCTGGACATTGAGGATATGCCCATCGGCCAGGTGATCATTCTTCCCGGCAAAACCACCGGCAAAACAGAGAAGAATGAAATGGCCTACGACGAAGAGGGGATCATCCTGCACCAGGTGAAAAGGGGAGAGACCCTCTATTCACTTGCCAGGTATTACGATGTAAGTGTGAGGGAGATCAGGTCAATGAACCCGGAACTCGGCTGGGGCGGTCCGCGCAGTGGAGATGTCCTCAGGATCCCGGAGGCCAATACATCAGCAGCCGAAGTGTTTGCCCCCGATAGCTTAGATATTGATACAGCACAGGTGGCTGAAGAATTGTTGGCAGATACCCTTGCCGAAGAAGAGGAGTATACTTATGATGAGCTGGACTACCTCTTCAGGGAACGTGACAGGATGTACAGTGTTGCATACCTGATCCCGTTTGATTATAAAGAGATAGAACCACTTGATTCATTGTTGAGAGGTGTGCGGTCGCCCATGAGGAGGGAGCGGATCAGGGAGGATTACCTGCTCGAACAGGCAGCTCCTAAAGCGGTCAACTTTCTTGAATTCCTTGAAGGAAGTCTGCTTGCGATAGATACACTGACCGATGCAGGGATGAAGCTGGATGTCCATGTCTATGATACCAAACGCAGCATGTACCGTACACGGCAGATCCTGGAGCAACCGGAGATGAAGGAGATGGACCTCATCATCGGTCCGTTTTACTCCTTTAACCTTGAACTGGTATCAGATTTTTCCAGGGAGAACCGGATTCCGCTGGTGACCCCCTTCATTTCCATCGATTCGCTCCTGTTGGAGAATCCTTACCTTTTTCAGCCAACACCCTCTTACAAGACCGAGCACAAAGCAAATGCGGAGTATATTGCCCGGTCTTATGACAGCAACATGATCCTGGTTCATGACGGCGACTCCTCTAAAATACCAATGATCAATGAATACAAGCAGGCGATCTTCGATGAGCTGGAGAAGTATTCGGCACTGGAAACAGTGTTGTTCAAAGAGGTGATCATCCGGGATGTGGATACCGAAGAGCTCATTCACAGCCTGTCGCCCGATGAGAAAAACCTCGTGATCCTGCCTGCCACAGATGAGGCATTTGCCAGTCAGATCGCAAGCAGGTTGTATTATATCCGTGATCAATATGACATTGAGGTATTCGGGTCAACCTACTGGCTTGGATTTGACGACATTGAAATCTCATACATCCATGCACTTGAATTGACGATCTCACATACGCATTGGTACGATTTCAGTGATCCTGAATACCTTCGCCTGCTTCGTCTATTCAGACAGAATTACCTGAAGGAGCCATCGGCCACTACCCGAAGGGGATATAATTTCGGGATCACCGGGTATGACCTGAGTCTCTATTTCCTCTCGGCACTGCATGAAGATGGAAAGCGCTTCATCCGCAAGATAGAGAAATATGAAGCCGATGGCACATACATGGATTACGATTTCCAGCGTGTATCAAGGTCAGGCGGATACGAAAACCAGGCCCTCCGTTATTACCATTTTGGTGATGAACTCAGGGTTACCGAGGTGCCGCTGCCGGTGAAACCACCGGTCCATGAATACCTGCGACCTGCGGGAGACGACCCCTTCTATTATCGCTGGATCAGGGAGGAGCCAGATTCAGTGACGGTTAACGATCGTTGATGGATTTAAATCCCTTACCGATGATCTCGTGCGCATTGATCACGGTCAGAAATGCTTCCGGATCGATCTGCCTGAGATAATCTTCCAATATCGCCATCTCACGGCGCGTTACATTGACGAAGATCATTTTCTTGTCATCCCCGTGAAACATACCACTGGCATGAATTGCTGTTCCACCCCGGTTGATGTCGTGGATGATCTTGTCACGCACCTCGTTGTATTTTTCGGTAATGATAAACAGCGATTTCTGGTAGCTGGGTCCCTGCAGGGTGGTATCGATCATGCGACCGACGATGAAAATGGCGATCAGCGCATACAACGGGATCTGCCAGTCTCTGAATACAGCCAGACCGATCATCACGATCACTGAATCCAGGTAAATCAGGATCCTCCCGGGCTGCACCTTGGTATATTTCATAATGATCATGGCCAGGATGTCAGTCCCCCCGCTGGAGGCCTTGGATTTAAAGATCATCCCCAGGCCTGTCCCCACGAGCACTCCACCGTAGATGGCCGACAGCAGCATATCGTCCTTCACAAACGGTTCATGACCCCATAACAGCGTGAGACCGTCGATGAAAACCGCCACCAGCACAAAACCCATGATGGTCTTGATGCCATACCTGGGACCAAGCACCCTGATCCCCCAGATCACCAGCGGAATATTCATTATAATGGTCATCACACCCACTGGCAATCCATGCGGCGCCCAGGAAAACAGTCCCTCCGTCGCGTAATGCAGGATCACACTCAGTCCGAGCACTCCCCCCGGCACGATCCTGTTCGGGGTAATGAAGAACACATAACCGGTGGCCATCAGAAGGGCGCCGATCACGATAAAGGCATAGTTCCTGAACCATGCTTTTGAAAAGGTCTTGTCGATTACGTTGAATGCCATAGAAGCTATATTTTGCGCGTATTCAAATTTCCGCAAAAGTAGTGATCTTTTCATCCGCGAATAATGTTGTATAATAGGAAATAATTAATTTCAACAAACAAGCCGGATCAGCGTTAAGCTAAAGTATAATGATCAGGAAAGAGCGCATATTCGACCGCACACCCGACCGAAACCCGGACGGAAACATTGTCTACTGGATGAGCCGGGAGCAAAGGGTTGCCGATAACCCGGGTCTGCTCTATGCCCTTCAGTTGGCGCAGGAAGCCGGGAAAAAACTACACGTTGTATTTGCCCTCACGGGTGAATTCCCCGGCGCAGCATTACGGCACTATGATTTTATGCTGAATGGGCTTAGCGAGGTCGCTGCCGGTCTGACCAAAAGAAATATTCCCTTCCGTCTGCTCACGGGCGATCCGCCTGTTGTGATGGCAGAATTCATCGAAGCATCGGAGACAGGAACGGTGGTGGTTGATTTTGATCCGCTGCGTGTGAAGCAGACCTGGTTCGATGAAGCAGCAAGGCTTTCGGATGCAAAATTTGTCGAGGTGGACGGACACAACATTGTACCGGCCAGATTTGTAAGTGATAAGCTCGAATATGCCGCTTACACCATACGTCCGAAGATCAACAGGAACCTGGAGAAATTCCTGGAGGTGTTTCCCGACCCGCAATGGTCCGGACCGGGATTGAAGCAGGAATCATTCCGGGGAGATGCGCAGCGTGAGCCTGGCACGTCCACATTCAGCATACAAAAATTGCTTGAAGAATTACAGCCCGACCCCGCGGTAAAACCCGTGGATTGGATCAGGCCGGGTGAGCAGGCAGCACAAGAGAAGCTTGCGGAGTTTATCAACGATCGGCTCCCGGATTACGCGGAGGGAAGAAATGATCCGAACAAGCAGGTCACTTCCGACCTGTCACCCTACTTGCATTTCGGACAGATTTCGGCAGGACGTGTCGCGCATGAAGTGATCGCATCACACCCCGATGATGAGCAGCGAAAATCTTACCTGGAAGAGCTGATCGTCAGGAAGGAGTTGTCGGATAATTTTTGCCTGTATAA
>CAKZNC010000135.1 GCA_937129385.1 uncultured Bacteroidota bacterium | reverse complement strand
CACAATCATACACATTTAACACCAAAAAAGTCCCGGCAATGCCCAACCTCGTCCGCCCATCAGCTTGCCGGATCACATCCTGAAATCCCCGGGATTGACCACCCTCTCATACCCACCTGGTCACATCAGAGAGATAAATCATCCTTCCAGAAACTGAATCCCCGCTGTTCCTATCTTGTTCATATTTTTTTCTGCACCGCTTGACAAAAATCCCTACATTTGCTTCATCATTGGTTCTTAAACCGGGCAACCGGGCAGAAGATGAAAAGGGAATGCCGTGAAAATCGGCAACAGTTCCCGCTGCTGTAATTTCCGAATGGGTTCTGAGATGATCCCACTGTTCTCATCCGCCGTAGCTTCAGCGAAGGTGGATATTGCGCACAACCAGCTACACCGCGCGTAGAACGGGAAGGGCTCAGAAAACAGGAATAAGTCAGAAGACCTGCCAGTGAACGATTTTGGTACCTGCGGAGAACAGGAAGTCGATCGATCACATATCAGCTGACTTACACCCACCCGCACGCTCCAGGATCATATTTAAAAACCGCTGTTTCGATAATCAGATTGTCGAATAAGGCTGTTTAACACCCTGGGCTCAAGGGGGCACGGACCCTGGATCCCTGATTATATTCCGTGTTTAAAACACAAATGATGAAAACGATCTTTACCCTTTCTCTGGGGATCCTGGCAGCAGGCGGGTTAACTGCGCAGGAGACAACCGGAGACAACTCGCTGCTTGCAGAAAATCCACCAATTCTTGTCCGTCCGATCCCGGATTTCGAATCCACACCCGACGATAAAACCCTCCATTTCGACCTTCACGATGTATTCGAAGTGCCCGGCGCTCCCGATGCGCAACTCTCCTATACAGTGGAACATGTATCCAACAATGATGTGGCAACTGTTGCGGTGAATGCATCCTCACTGGCCATCGATTTCCTGGCTGCCGGACAGACAAACGTCATCCTGTCAGCCGAATACGAAGGATTCTCTGTTGCAGACACCTTCGTCATCGGGGTGATACAACCGCCGGAAGGAAATTATTTTCGTGCAGACCTCGAGGATCTTAAACTGTCGGTCAATGCATACTGGAACGGAGGAAACCTGAGTGGCGGTTTCACAACCGGCCCCGTCAGGTTTCACAACAGCTACAACCCGGAGTGGTTTTCCTGGTCAGGATGGTCCTACACCAACATGAACAACGACACAACCCCGGGATACGAAAACCAGTACAGCGCTGCCTCAGGCGACGAAAAGGGTAAAAATATTTATGCAACATCCTATGCATCAACGTCATCCGGGATCTCCTTCCACGATTCAACACCCAGGGTGATCAAGGGTGCAGCCGTCACAAATTCCGCGAATGCGGCCCTGTCGATGAAATATGGCGACGGTTTTGCAAAGAAATTCGGGGGTGCAGACGGTACAGAACCCGATTGGTTCAAGCTCGCCATCAACGGATACCTCAACGATGTGCCCGCAGGTTCGGTGGATTTTATGCTCGCAGATTACACCTTTGAAGATGCCCGCGACGACTACATCATCACCACATGGCAGTGGGTCGAACTCTCCTCCCTCGGCGAAGTGGACAGCCTCTCTTTCAGCCTGTCATCAACCGACAACGGAGATTATGGAATGAATACCCCTGCCTATTTCTGCCTGGACAATCTATACATGGAAACACTCGCATCAACCCCCCAGCAAAAAAAACTGGCTGTTTCACCCTTCCCCAATCCGTGTAAAGGAGTATTTATGCTGAACATGGACTCCCGTCCATCCGTCGGGATCACAATATACGACATAAGCATGCGGCAGGTTAAAAAGATTGATCAGTATTTCCCAGGTGCATCCATCGATATTACGGATCAACCCGGGGGAATCTACCTGGTCAGGATAAAGAGCGGTTCTGAAATGACCACAGTAAAGATCATCAATGAGCGATGAAGGATCTTAATAAAATAAGGATGATGAACCGCAGGTTTGCAAAGACCTGCTGGTTAGCCATTTTATCTTTGATCGGCAGTCTCGCACAGGTAAACGGACAATTTATTTCAGAAGTCCTGGAATATGTCCCTGCGCCTTCCCAGTACATGAACGCCGAACCATGGTGCACACCTGGCGATGCGAATTCCATCGTCGGCGTGATCAACGGCAGTGTTTCACTGGGTGCATTTGGCGGATACATCGTCTTCCGGTTCGAAGAACCTGTTGTGAATGATCCGGCCAATCCATTCGGCATTGATTTCACAATCTTTGGTAACCCAGTGCCAAACTGGTCGGAACCCGGGATCGTCTCTGTGATGAAAGATGAAAACATGAACGGACGACCCGATGATTCCTGGTATGAACTTGCAGGGTCGGATCACCGCTTCAGCAGCACGGAATATGGGTATGCCGTCGAATATGCAAACCCAGGAGGTGACACTGCAATGGATGTGCCCTGGACAGATAACCTTGGAGCATCGGGAATGATAAAGGCAAACAGCTTTGCCTCGCAATCCTATTACCCCTCTCAAGACCTTTTCCCCGGCATTGATCAGTCGGCCTATTCCCTCCGGGGAACAATGATCAAGTCAACAGTGGATACCTCCTATGCATCAGGGATCTACTCATTGCGAAGGTCTTTCGGGTATGCGGATAACCAGTTCAGGGGGCAGGCTCCCTATACGATGCCCGACAACCCCTATACACCCCAGTCTGAAAATTCCGGTGGTGATGCATTTGACATCAGTTGGGCCATCGATGAAACAGGCAATTATATAGAGATCGACCAGGTTGATTTCATCAGGGTACATTCCGCCGTGATGGATGGCGCAGGCTGGCTTGGTCAGGTTTCAACAGAGATCACTGGTGCTGTGGATGTCGAACCTGGTGCAGATAATACCTGGGACCACCATATGATTGTCATCAGGGAGATCCCGCCGATAATGGACACTGCAGTATTCCCCCTGGAAGTATTTGCTTTCAGGAACGGGCGGTTCAGTGACGATAGCGAGATCACATGGAGCACAACCATGGAAGATGCTGTCATCGACGAAAACAATATATTCTACGCAGCCAGTGCCGGCGAAGTAACCATTACAGCAGCGCTTGCAGCTGACAACCAGGTGACCGCCTCGGTAAATACAATGATCGATATCACAAACAGCTCAGGGAATGCCGCAATCACCGATCCTGGGATCACCATCTATCCAAACCCGGCCCGCGAACAGGTCTGGATCCGCGGTGCCCGGGGAGGAACCGTCACCCTGTTCGACATGACAGGAAATGTTCTTTTCAGGGGACAAGAAGAAAAACAAGATGCGCATATACCACTGGGAAATTACACGCCTGGCCTCTATATCATCCGGATTGAGTCAGGCACAAAAAACAGCACTTTTAAACTGATCAAAGAATAGATGAGAAGATGGCTCTTCATATCACTGGTCTTCCTCGGTCCGGCTATTTTCGGACAGGGCATCAGGGATTCGATATTCAGCATCGAATCGGTCGAGGTGCAATCAAAAAGCAATTTCGGTAAGGAACATGCTGGCATGAAAACGGTACATCTCGATACCGCGATCCTTTATTACCAGCTTACCTCAGACCTCTCGATATTACTCAAGGAGAACACCTCGATCATCACCAAGGACTATGGAAGAGGTGCGCTTTCAACCGCATCTTTCCGTGGAACAACACCCTCACATACAACTGTAACATGGAACGGCATCAATATAAATTCCCCAATGCTGGGCATGGTTGACTTTTCCCTGGTGCCCATGTTTATAATTGATGAATTGAATCTCCAGCACGGCGCCGCATCCGTGGCTTCCGATGGTGGGGCGTTGGGCGGACTGATCGAGATCAGGAACCAGCCTGACTGGTCCAGCCGGTTTTCGGGGAAAGCTTACGCTGGTTTTGGGAGCTTCGGAACTTCACATGCATACACGCGTATCGATGCCGGAACAATAAAATTCAGATCTTCCACCCGGCTCTATTCAGAGCAATCCCATAATAATTATCCATTTGTAAATAAGAATATCATCCAAAAGGACACAGTCACAGGTGAACTGGTCCACCCCGTTGTCAGAAATAACAATGCTGCATTCAGAAAAATGGGCTTCAGCCAGGGATTTTACCTGAAAGCAGGCGAGAAGAATATCTTTTCAAACCGTACCTGGATCCAGGATGCCCACCGGTCGATCCCTACAGTCCTGAGCAGTGAATATGAGTTGGAAAACCTGACACGAGAAAATCTGCAGGCCGACAGGACATTAAAAAATGTTACCGAATACAGCCATTACGGAAGGCGTACAAAAATTAAGCTGCGTTCGGGTTTTGACCTCCAGCAGTTGAATTTCTCCATGCAATCCCGTGTGATCGGATACAATATTGTGAAAAGTGTCAATTCCGGAAGCCGCATGCAGGGCTGGTACAATACGGTGAAGGTCGATCATGAATTATCTGAACGTTTGTCTGCAAAATTCGAGGCCTCGATGAACCGTTATCACATACTTACCCTCGATTCTGCAAGTCACAAAGGATATGAGAATAAGCGTCTCGAAGAGTCAATCTTTGGCGGACTCTATTATCAACCGGCAGAATTTTTACAGCTGGCTGTGCAGCTGAGAAAAGAATTCACCAGCTCACACAGGGTCCCGCTGATCTATGTCGCGGGTTTGACATTGAGACCCTTGCCGGATAAACAAATTTATCTGAAGGCAAATTTCTCGAGAAACTTCCACGTTCCTTCACTAAACGATCTCTACTGGCAACCTGGCGGGAATCCTGAACTCCTGCCGGAGCAGGGTCATACCGCTGAAGTGGGAGTGGATTTCCTTGCAACATCGGAACTACTCACATTAAGAAGTTCACTGACCGGTTTTCGGTCAGACATCCAAAACTGGATCCTCTGGCTGCCAGGGTACAAAGGATTCTGGGAACCGGTAAATATCGACCAGGTCAGGTCTGTCGGACTGGAATACCACCTAAATGTCACCACCGGGATCGGGCAAACGCAGATCCGCCTGTTCGGTAACCTGGCACTGACCAGGACCTTTAGCCTCGGATATCCGCATATGGCGCGTGAGGATGCTGGCAGACAACTGCCGTTTATTCCAGTGATTGCAGGCAATATCAATACCTCCCTTGAGAGGAAAGGCTATTACATGGTCTTCCAGAACAACTCCATGGGTCAAAGGAACCTGCTGATTGGTGAAGCAACTTCACCTGGCGATGAGACCGGTCAGACAGAAACCGGATCCTACGGGGAAAACCTTTATGCACTCTACCCACATTTTCTCAACAACCTTACCCTGGGCAAGACATTCCGGCAAAACTCCGGTACATTCACGCTGGAACTGGATATAGATAACCTCTTCAATGAGACTTACAGGAATATTCTGCAGCGATTCATGCCAGGCAGATCCTATCTTATTCACCTGAAATACGATTTCTGATGAGAAAACGGAACTTACTGATCATCCTGATTCCGCTTTTCCTCTTTTCCAGGGGATGTATGGATGATGATGCATGGTATGAGATCAATGATCTGCAGGTGGCGTATGACACACTTCTAAGGGATGAGATCAGGAAACAGTCGGGGGTATTTATCCTCAACGAAGGAAATTTCATGTATGACAACGCCTCCCTCTCCTACTACCTGGTCGATTCGATGAAAAACATAAACAACGTATTCTACAGGACCAACCAGGTTCCGCTGGGCGATGTTGCACAATCTATGACGATCATGGACAGCCTCGGTTACATCATCATGAATAACAGCAGCAAGATCTACGTGATCAACATACACAATTTCAAATATGAAGGAAAGATCACCGGACTCACCTCCCCAAGGTACATGCACGTGGTAAACGAACACAAAGCGTATGTAACTGACCTCTATGCCGGAGCAATCACGATCATTGACCCGCTGGAGTTCGAGATATTGGGTTACATCAATACGCGGAACAGTGCTTCGGAATTCAATCAGCACTCCACCGAACAGATGGTTCAGTGGGGCAAATACCTCTTCACCAACTGTTGGAATTATGACAA
>CAKZNC010000134.1 GCA_937129385.1 uncultured Bacteroidota bacterium | reverse complement strand
CAGAACATTAGTGCCCCGAGCTTGTCGAGGGGCAGACATAGTTAATACAGAACATTAGTGCCCCGAGCTTGTCGAGGGGCAGACATAGTTAATACAGAACATAAGTGCCCCGAGCTTGTCGAGGGGCAGACATAGTTAATACAGAACATAAGTGCCCCGAGCTTGTCGAGGGGCAGTCGGCAGTTTAGTATAGCGATTAAAACTGGTGTCCGGAGACATAGTAGAATCAAATAGCTATGGTTATTGGACTCAAGACTGCAGGCATTCGGTCAATGCCTGGATGATCATTCTGAAAATGATCGTTCAACAACTCTTACCTGAGGAAGTGCCTGATAAAATCTTCCCGCTTTCTCAGTACCTCTTCCTTCCAGGTTTCAAGAAATTCCTCCTGTTCAAGATGATGTCCCCGGTAAGGGACTGTATAAACGATCTTCCTGCCTTTTGACTGGTTGATTGCGGCATAGATTGAAGATGACGGGCAGGTCCGGTCGATCAGTCCGATCTCAACAAAGAGTGTTGCCCTGGAATTCTTCAACAGGTGTGCTGCATCGAAGTAACTTACAGCTTCCGACACCTCGCTTGAGTTTCCCGAAGCATTGACCGGATCGGGCCACCCCCCCTTTCTTCCAGCCAGGGGTCCTCCCCAGTCGCACATGGCCGGCACCGTTGCCACAGCCGCGGTCACCCTTTTGTCCAGTCCGGCAGCCACAAGTGCCTGTCCGCCTCCCTGGCTCTCACCGATGACAATGATCCGCCTGCCGTCCCATTCAGGTTGGCTGGTCAGGAAATCAATCGTACGCTGTAGGCGCAGGTACATCCCCTTGAAGTAAAAGTCATCCCGACGATCAAAGCCCTGGTAGAAATACCTGTGAAGCGGTCCTGCTGCCAGGCTGTCGTAATAAGCCTCCGGCATCCCGTTCAGCATCCCATGCGCATTGAGATCGAAACAGAGTGCTCCCTTGCCCATCCTCGCATAATTAAGAGCACTTGATGGCTTCGATTTGCACCAATCACCGTTCACCCCAGCGGCATGTACCAGTAATACAATGGGAAGTGAATTCGCATCCGCCTCCACAGGTCGTGCAAAATATCCGCGTGCTGGTTTCGGCCCCGTACAATTAATCTCTGTATCGTAGCACTCAAAACCCTCTCCTTCTCCATTCTCCGGCTCCATCTTTACATTCATTTTCAATTTCCGCAGTGCCTTTTTCTCCCTTTTCCAGAAAGCATCAAAATCGGCAGGACGTGCATATCCCGGTTCAAAATTTTCAGGATCCACCACCAGCCCGGTGGCCGCCCACTCCTCCCCTGCCGTCACCTTGCAGGAAATGGCAGCCGGTCCGGGGAAAGTATTGCTGTAAATTACCTCGCCATCACTGCTCACTGCGACCCGTTCGGCATAGACTTGCTTGCTGAAGTCTTTAAACACCTCCACCGTCACTGAATCAGTTTCCTGATCTTCAGCGGATAAACTGATCACGATCTGCTCCCCTGGCTTGTAGATCCCGGAAGGATTTGACTGCTGCAACTTCAGCTTCTGCCCTTCCGCCGGCAGGCTGAATATTGTAAGGATAGCCAGGGCCAGTGACAACCATGCTGCGCGCCTGGTTCCCAATATTAGGTAGTTCGATTTATAATAATTCATCATACGCCTCCTTTGAAATTTGATTAAATGCCTGCAGAAAAAAATCTGCAGATAACTTGTCAATATCACCTATCTAAAACCATAAATAGTTGAATAATTACCTCATCATTCGAAAAAAAATAACAATCAGTGTTCCGGTAATTTGACACTTGATTGCCAGGTCTGAAATGCGGGACTCAAAATCCGGGACTGGCGTTATATTCAGCATACACCCCCCAACTACTTCTTTCCCGGTTTTAGGAGCTTAATCCCGATGGGCTCGATGGACACCAGGCAGCCCTTGGGCATCTCCATTAGTTCCGGTTCTATTTGCGCGAAAAATTGGTCAAGCTTTTCGGTCTCATCCACCATCTCGATGGTGACCGGCAGTTTCTCAGTGAGCTCCCAGAATTTCGAGGAGCTGATGTGCTTGCTGCTCATTCCGAACCCCATAATGCCGCGGTATACGGTGACCCCGGATATACCCGAATCCTTCGCAAGTGATACCACGTATTCATAAAAGAGTTTGCTTCCCATCCGGTCGGTGGTACTGGCATATATTTTCATGACACTGTAATCGTGATGCTTCATATCAAAGTAGGTTTGAGGAGACGAATCCAATATATACCGCGGTGAAGCCAAGTATGATACTTAGCGCTGTGTAGAGGAGAACTGCCATGACTTGTCCGTTTTGCATCAGGGCCAGGTTTTCACCGGCGAAGGTGGAAAAGGTGGTGAAGCCACCGCACAGCCCCACCATCAACAGCATCCTGAGGTCTGCGGTGAGCAGGGTGCTCTTTTCCGAGATGCCCACCAGGAATCCGATGAGGAAACTACCTGCCACGTTGACGACCAGCGTCCCAACCGGAATTGAGAAAAGGTCGATATGCAAGTTCAGCCGCGATACGAAATACCTGGCCACGCTGCCGATAAATCCCCCCGCGCCGATCAGTAAAATCTGTTTGATCATTTTGTGAATGTAGAATTATCGTGTCACAAATGTGTGCACAATTGGTAGCTAAACTAAAAAAAACATTTCAATATACAGGAGGTTGAAGGCAAATGGACCGGAATCTACTGAAATCGATGATTTTAAAACAGCATATACCGGATTATATTTACCAGATTATTTAAACTGAAAATAAATAGAAGTCAATTCATCCGAAATATGATCTGCGGCAACTCTTAACAGAGCAACATGAATAATTTTGTAGCTGATTTTGAAGGAGGGACAGATGTCAGATCAACAGACTATCAACCATATTGGGTTCGTGGAATCCATAAGTGATCAAACCGCTACTGTTAAGATCAACAGCCAGTCGGCTTGTGCCTCCTGTCATGCCAAAGGGGCATGCACGGCGGCCGACCAGTCGGAAAAAGTACTGACGGTGGGCACTGAAGGAAGGGAATATTCTGCAGGTGAACAGGTACGGGTATTCATCGCCAGGCGTACCGGCCTCAGGGCAGTGGCATATGGCTATTTTTACCCCTTCCTGGTGTTGATGACGATCCTGATCATCCTGACAGCCATGGGGGTTTCTGAACTCCAGGCAGGGATCTGGTCCCTGGCATCCCTTGTTCCGTATTACCTGGTCATCTACATCCTGAAAGACCGGATCAGTAATTCATTTACATTCAAACTGGAAAAAATCATCTAACGACCCATGAGTCAGATTATCATATACACAATTGTAACCCTGGTCGCGATCGGAGCGGTGGCGGCGGTGATCCTCTATTTTGTAGCCCAGCGCTTCAAGGTATATGAAGACCCGCGCATTGACCAGGTGGAGGAGGCCCTTCCTGCAGCAAATTGCGGCGGATGTGGCTTTGCCGGCTGCCGTAATTTTGCCGAGGCACTTGTCAAATCCGATACCTTTGATGATCTCTACTGCCCCGTGGGCGGGAATGAGACCATGTCCGAAGTGGCCGCATTACTTGGCAGGGAGG
>CAKZNC010000133.1 GCA_937129385.1 uncultured Bacteroidota bacterium | reverse complement strand
AAATATACATAACCTTTCTTCTTTCCACCAAACCCAGGTGTTACAAGAATATACCAGTAGGTTCCTTTCGGCAATAACTGGTCGTTCAGGCCCCTGCCATCCCAACTGTTGTCATAGTTGTCGTTGATGTAAACCTGTCTCCCGTCACCGTCAAAAATAAGCAGGGAACTGTATGGAGGCAGTCCGAGGATCTTGAAATAATCATTGATCCCATCATTGTTTGGAGTGAAAACGTTCGGGATCTTCATTTCATCAATTGGTTCTTCAAGGAAGTTGATGATGAACAGTTCAGTGGACTTGCATCCATATGTATCCGAAATGGTACATACATAGGTGCCTGAAATCTCCTCGGTTAACTCAGGAGCCCGGCAGTCACTGCAGGTCAGCCCTTCTGAAGGTACCCAGCTATAGGTGTCTCCAAAACCCGCCAACAACTCAATTGGCAGTTGATCATTAGTGAAGTCAGCATTAATCCTGAGTGTAGTATCATTTTCTACATGTTCAAGGACCAGGTTGTCAAGGGCAATATTCCCAAACCCATTTTGATGATTGGGCAGCGCAATTTCAAATGTCATAAATGAAATATCTGAATCTGGGATTATCCTGAAATAGAATGTTTGCCAGCTATCCATATTGTGGACCTCCTCACTGGAGGCGATAAGTGTCCCCTTGGTATCCCGAGATCCGTTTCCATATATATTCAGCAATGGTGTCTCTGAATAATCTATGTACCCATTGACTGTGCACATCGACAGATCACTTCTTGTACTGATATCAATTGAAAGATCATAACAGTTGCCTGCTTCCAGTGGCGCCTGCAGTTCGGTCTGGAAATTTTCAAATGTATTGGGCATGCTACTTGTACTCCCCCTTGACACAAGTATTGTATATGTTGCTCCATCTGAGGCCTGCAGCGAGGTTGGAAGCACCGGCTCTGTGTCCGGTGTACTATTGCTGTCAAACGACTCCCATCCTGGCGGGGTCAATCCAATTCCTGCCGGACCTTCAAATGATGGATTGGTCAAATACTGTCCGTATGTGGCAAATTGAATGACAGCAAGGCAAATGAATAAGTAGGTTTTCTTTCTCATCGTAATCAGATTAAAATCCTTCGAGTCTGCGCACGCCAAGGTTTGTCCCAATATGAATTTCATGGGTGCCTAAATTATAGAGGGCAATTCTGGATATACTTGCATTGAAACCATAGGCAAAGTAGATCCTGTTGATTTTTATCCCGGCATTCACACCTATTTCACCAATGGACTGGTAATGAATGTTGATCCAGTTGACATGATTGAAATATATCCTTGAGTTTATTTGAAATTCAAAATCCTTGTAATCGAAAAAAGCGAGGTATACTGAGGGTTCAAATTTTATTTTATTCGCCGGTTCGGTCATATATCCTCCCACCAGGTGAAAATCCTGACCAATTCTTTCGTTGTTCAATCCCTGCTGCTGAAGAGGGAGAAAATCTGTTATTGAAACTCCTCCAAAATACTTCGGTGTATAGTAGTAGACACCAAATCCGGTATTGAAACGATAATAATTTTCTTTTCCATAGTGCAATACCGGATCATTTGGATTGATCGGATCCAGGCCGCTTTCATCAATGGAATTCAAGTAGACGCCTGTCGACAAACCAAAGGAGAGCCTTGCCCTGGTCAGGGGGACATGGTAAGCATAAGAAAATTGTCCCCCCCTGCTGGAAACCGGGCCCTCGGTATTATTGTATAAGACAAATCCCGCACCAATTTTTTCGTATGCTTTCAGATTGGTCTTGTTTACATACATTTTCGGATTGTAAAAATCAAAATTGCCGATCCTGAAACTGCCGCTGGCCAATTGTGTGCCTGGAGATGATGGGATTCCTGTCCATTGTTTGATATAGCTTGCACCGACAACCGGGAAAAACTGGCTTCCTGTGATTGCCGGGTTGATCAAATGGGGATGTAAAAGATAGTCACGGTAAACATGGTTGTGCTGCCCTGAAACAGACATGAATGCCCAACTGCTCAGCAAGAATAACAGTAGCGAAACCTTGCTTCTCCCCTTATGTTGTTTCATACGCCTGGTATTTTTGTAGAACCATTATTCCTGCTCATACTCAATTATCCTGAATGCTACTCGCCTGTTCATCTGACGATCTTCTTCGGTTTGATTACCGGTGATTGGACGCGTATACCCATACCCTTTGTATTCCAGTCTGCCAGGATCAATACCATGCTGTACCAGGTAATCCGTTACCGATCTTGCCCTTGCCTCGGATAACCTGATGTTATATTCAAAACTGCCAATATTATCGGTATGACCTTCAATATGTATCCTGATTTCAGGGTGCCGGTTGAGGAATTGTAAAAGTCGGTTCAGCTCGACTGTTGATTCCGGTTTTAGGTCTGCCTCGTCAAACTCAAAATAGATCTTTCTTAAGATAAATACAGTATCTCTTTTAACTTCATCAAGACTAATGGAGTCTTCTTCAACGATTTCTATATCTGGTATGGATTCAACCGGGATATCCCTGTGCACAACTTTCGATTTGATCCGTAATGAAAGATCATCGATATAATAATAGGACGCATCCTCAGAGGCATATAGGTTCCATTTTTCCAGTTTCTCTTTCGGGAAGGAAAAATCTACTTTTCGCTTCCCGGTAGACTTATCGTTTGACAGGTTGCCAATGATCATGTACTTTTCATTTCCCCCGGCCTTGTATTCTGTTGTTAAATGCATCCAGGTTGTATCTGCCAACCAACTGGATGAAAAAGTAATCCGGGGATAGGTTCTGAATAATTTTTTTGAATTACGGAATACGGACAATCCATCGTTGAAAAAGACATGCAGATTTCTGATGGCATGTGTCGATTCCGGGTCAAGTGCAACGTAAAAGCTCACAACATAGGTGCTGTCCTTTTGAAGTGGTTCTTCCAGTTTGACCTGCAAGGCTTCCCTGATATCCGAAACCCCCCGGATTGGATTGACCCTGTAGCAGAAAATTCCTACATACCTGTTGCCGCTCCGTGGTTCAGGCCTTCCGATAAACTCATCATATTCCGGTTTTCGATGCTCATCGTAAGAAAAAATAAAATAATCCGGGGTATCATCAACCATCACCTTGTTCCATTCCGATGCAGAAGAGATATTGCCAAAATTTACCCGTTTCTCAAATGAAGGATTTGGGATAAGATTTTGCTGTCCATATACAATAAAGCTTACAGATAGCAATATTATAAATTGCAAGGGGCGCATGGCTGAATATAATAATATCTAAGATAGAAATTATATTATTCAGACCAAAAATGAGATTGCTGGTTGGTTCTCAGGTCCCCCCATTTTGATTTGATCTCCGCCAGTATCGAAATGATCTCCTCCACATCCAGCGTGGTAAGAAGCCTGATCCTCGTCTCTTTAAAATTTGGAATTCCCTTGAAGTAGTTTGAAAAATGACGGCGCATCTCGTAGATGCCCACCGGTTCGGATTTCCAATCCAGGGACCTGCGGAACTGCTCTTCCGCTATGTCAACTTTCTCCGAGATAGTAGGGTCGGGAAGAAGTTCTCCGGTTGCCAGGTAGTGTTTAATATCCCGGAACAACCAGGGTCTGCCCACCGCAGCACGTCCGATCATGATCCCGTCGACACCGTACCTGTCAAACATCTGTTTTGCGACCTCCGGAGAATCCACATCCCCGTTTCCGATGATCGGGATTTTCATGACCGGATTGTTTTTTACCTCCCCGATCAATGTCCAGTCAGCATGCCCCTTATACAACTGGTTTCGGGTTCGGCCATGGATCGTCAACCCCTTGATCCCGCAATCCTGGAGTTGTTCAGCAATCGAGACAATATTCTTGCTCTCTTCGTCCCATCCAAGGCGGGTTTTCACAGTGACAGGTAAAGGTGAGGCCTGCACAATGGCCCGTGTCATTTCCATCATGAGCGGAATATTGCGCAACATTCCGGCGCCAGCCCCCCTGTTCGCGATCTTTCTCACAGGGCAACCGTAATTAATGTCCACCAGTTCCGGTTTTGCATTCACTGCCAGGTGGGTTGCTTCTATCATCGAATCAATGAGATGTCCGTACAACTGGATGCCGATCGGACGTTCATGATCAAAGATGTCAAGTTTACGCAGACTCTTCTTGCCGTCCCTGATCAGTCCGTCTGAAGAGATAAATTCAGTATACATCACATCCGCACCGAATTTTTTGCAGATATACCTGAAGGAGGGATCAGTGATATCCTCCATCGGCGCCAGGAACAGCGGCCTTTCCCCAAGCTCAAGCTCACCTATTTTCAAATCAATCCTTACTTTTCGTTTGCTACTTTTTAGTACATTCGCAACACAGTTACACTGCCTTCCAGGGTGCAAAATTACAAAAAGGATTTAAAGCAGAAGGATATGACCACAGTTAGGAAACCCATTCTAAGCGGGCAGTCTCCATTTGCCATGTTTATCTTCAGTTCACTTGGAGTGATTTTGATCGGACTGGTATTTCAATTGATCGGACTGTTTCTTACCGTCCTCATTTATGATGTTTCAATGCTGGAACTCATGGATCTCTCAGGGGATGAGGCCCCCGGGGTGATCAACGCTGTGAAATTCCTCCAGATCATCGGCGCACTGGGCACTTTTGTATTCAGCAGTATGCTGATCTCTTTCTTCTATACAGGCAGCTGGTTTGGATATTTCCCGTTTGGCAGAAACTTGAATGCCGGATCTTCAATCTTCCTGGTGCTGGTGATGATCGTCTCCCTGCCATTTGTGAATCTGCTTACAGAGTTCAATATGGGACTCGAACTTCCCTTTGAGAGGATAGACAATTACCTTCGGCAGCTTGAAGAGCAGACAGAAACTTTGATGATGACGCTTGTCAGGGCCGATAATCTCCGGGCGCTCCTGGTGAATCTGTTTATGATCGCGATTATTCCGGCGGTGGGTGAGGAGCTGGTATTCAGGGGACTATTGCAACGTCACCTCACGGAGATGTTTAAGAACGGACATGTTGCAGTGATCATCGCTGCTGGAATCTTCAGCCTGGCGCACTTCCAGGTATACTCATTCCTGCCGCGGTTTTTCCTCGGACTGATCCTGGGATACGCATTTCTCTATGGGAGGTCCATCTGGTACCCGATGATCGCCCACCTGGTCAATAATACGCTGGGGGTATTGTTTTACTTTTTCTACATGAAAGAATCAGATGCTCCTTCAGGATCTCTTGAAGAGATCGGCACTGTGGACCTGATGCCCTGGGTAGGCATGCTCAGCTTCGTTCTCGTTGTGATCATGATGGTACTCTGGATCAGGATGGAGCAGGCTAACCAGTCCCTTCGACGTGATTCGGCTGGAAGAGATTGATGCCATTGAGCTCGTTCTTCCGGAATACATATACCACGCCATAATCAGCAGCCTTTTCTCTTTTGATCTCTTCGGGAAGATCCTTGAAGGTATCCTCGACCTCATTCCAGGTTTGCTGAATGATACCGTCGATGTTCTCCCTGATCTTTTCCAGGTTCTCATGGGCATTCGTCGCCCTTTTTTTCAGACTTTTCTGGTTATTATATGCTTCCAGGAATTTGTCAAAATGCACCTGGACAACTGCGATGGTCGGATTGGTGATCGGTGAAGCACCGTACATTTTGCGCTCACGCTCACCTTCGATGAGCTTGCTTCCCCAGTTAATCACCTCCTCTTCATTATTTAGTCCGGGCAATTTCCGCTCGGCCTCATTCAATCCGTAAAAATTCCTGATCTCTGCATTTTGCTCTCCCCTGACAATGGCCATGTCAACCACCTGGATAAAATGTGAAATGTAAAGCTTTGCCTTCTTCATTTTTTGCTGATAATCTTTGTTTTTTTCAGCATGAAGATTCATGGCATTCCTGTGTTCACTGATCGCATTCTCGAAGTTCGGCAAGGTAGATTTTACCTGGTGGAACATTCCCTGACTGAAGGCCAGTTTAAAGGGAGGTAACTCAGTGCCTCTGTCCATTGCCCTTTTCAGGGCCTTTGTTCTTGCACTGTCGGTGTTAGGAAGACGGCGGTACGGCATGCGTATTGTTAATATTATGTTGAAAAAATGGCTTCTACATGCGAAGATAACATTTCTACATATGACTCCAAGACTATTCGCACTTTTTTATTTATTGATTTTTAAAAACTTAGATTTTACCATCAGCTCATACTGGTTTAGGGGTTGGAAAATTGAAAAATATGGCAGGTAAATCAGTTTGAGAAGAAAAAATTTCCTCCCCTTCCGTGCAATACTCGGCTGAAGAGTTTACCTTTGAATGAATGTAGAATCAAATCTAAAATTAACACATATGTTTCAAAAAGAGATATACGGCAACAGGCGAAAAAAGTTGCGCGAGAAAATGGAACAAGGGTTGCTGCTGCTCCCGGGAAACAATGAAAGTGCAATGAATTACAGATCCAATACCTACCATTACAGACAGGATAGTTCATTCCTCTATTTCTTCGGAATCAATCAGCCCGGACTTGCTGGTGTGTGCGATCTCGATACCGGTGAAGAGGTTCTTTACGGTGATGATCTGACCATCGATGATATCATCTGGATGGGCGAACACCCGAAAATATCTGAACTCGGTGCTTCAGTGGATGTGCAGCAAACAAAACCATTTGACGCGCTTGCGAAGGATCTTCAGTCTGCCATAAAAAAGGGAAGGAAGATTCACATTCTGCCTCCCTACCGTGGCGACCAGGTGATCCAATTGTCCGGACTGCTCGGATGTTCCGCCGGTGAAGTTGAAGGTTTCGTGTCTGAAGAATTTATCAAGGCGGTGATCACATTGCGTTCTATAAAAGATCAGTACGAAGTGGCTGAGATCGAAAAGGCGGTCGATGTCGCATATATCATGCATACAACAGCCATGAAAATGGGTTTTCCCGGGAACTTTGA
>CAKZNC010000132.1 GCA_937129385.1 uncultured Bacteroidota bacterium | reverse complement strand
TCGAACTCGCGACCCCAACCTTGGAAGGGTTGTGCTCTACCAACTGAGCTATTCCCGCATTATACACCGAAGCTTTGGCGAAGGTGTAAACTCTTCTTTAGCTCCTGTCTTATTCAAACAACGATTGTCCTCCTTCGCTGAAGCTTAGGCGGACGCTGTGGGGAGAGAAGGGTTACTCAAACCTTCGGTTCTCGTGAGCTCGTCCCTCCTAATGTCGGGCCTCGGTTACTCGAACCTCCTCAACCCTTCAACAGAAATCTCCCGGCTATGTTAATGAACTCTTGTGGGGAGAGAAGGATTCGAACCTCCGAAGTCGTACGACAGCAGATTTACAGTCTGCCCCAGTTGGCCACTTTGGTATCTCCCCATAAAATTTTGCCTGATGAGCCGATGGAGGGATTCGAACCCCCGACCTGCTGATTACAAATCAGCTGCTCTGACCAACTGAGCTACATCGGCATTGAACTACGTCAAAAAACTACCTTCCAAAATCGGTCTGCAAATGTATGAAATAAAAAACGATAAGACAAAATATTTATTTCATTTTTTTCCTTAGTTTTTTTGTTTGATTTAAAAACGCCTTTTTGACAACTGGAAACATTTTATATGTTCCTCAGCAATTGTGTTTTAAGGTAAGTATGGGATTTCGTAGCGGGATAAAAAAAAGGGCTGTAAAAACAGCCCTTCTTTGTATGCGATTTCGGGCGTTAGTTTTTTCTCAATTTGTTCTTATGTTTCAGCAGTTGTCTCCTGATGGCATCCACCGACTGATCGGTGGCCTCTTCGAATGTCTTGGACTGCTTTTTGGAAAAGAGGGGACTGCGGGCTACATCCAGTTTGATCTCAACAACTTTGTTTTCCCTTTCCTGGGTATCCTTTTCAAGTCTTAAAAAGACTTCGGCACCCATGATATCATCGTAAAACACTTCCAGTTTACTTACTTTTTCTTCAATAAATCCAAGTAGTTTACGATCTGCATCAAATTTTACTGAATGAATCTTTACGTTCATAATTCACCTCCTTGTTTTTATGCTCTGGGGTGAGCCTGGTTATAGATAGATTTTATTTTCTCAAATGTATTGTGCGTATATACTTGCGTGGCGGACAAACTGGCATGACCGAGGATCTCCTTGATCGCATTGAGGTCGGCCCCACTGTTCAGCATATGGGTGGCAAAGGTATGCCGCAATATGTGCGGACTCTTTTTTTCGAGTGTGGTGATCATACCTATATACCTGTTAACTATGCGGTAAATAAGTTTTGGATAGACAGGTTTTCCATGATTGGTAAGGAACATCACATCCAAGGCTGACCCGGGAAACGCTTCTGCCCTTGTATTAAGATAACCACTGATCGAGGCTGAAAGTTCCCTCCCAATGGGGATAATTCTTTCTTTATTTCTTTTGCCGAGCACCTTCAGCTGATGTTTCCCCGGATCAAAATCATCCTGTCCCAGACCGACAAGTTCACTCCTTCTGATGCCGGTCTGATACAACAGGTTAATTATCAATTTATTACGACACCCCTGGAAATCATCACCGAACTCATACTGGTCCAGCATCCGGTTGATGCTCTTCTCATCCACGAACTGAGGAACACGTCTGTTCAATTTGGGTTTGAGTACCCTGTCGACCGGATTGGATTCAAGTTCTCCATGACTGATCAGGTACTTGCAATAGGATCGAAGGGATGAAAGTTTCCTGTGTATGGTTCTCGGGGCATATCCCGACTCCATCATGCTGACTACCCAGCTACGGATGGTCCTGAAAAATAAATCCATGCCCTCATTGCCGCGATCACGGCAGAAAGCATGGAATTGTTCTAAATCATTCTTATATGAAATCAACGTATGCGCTGCATAACGCTTTTCCGTCTGCAGGTACGTAATAAATTCATTTACTCCTCTCATAGGCAGTTACATCCAATAAACTGCCTAAATCCAGCGCAACTACTCCTCTTCCCTTTGCAGCTTCTGAACGTAAATAGCTTTCAGCTTCTGCTGCCTTTTCGTTACAGAAGGCTTTGTATATGCCTGCCTGTTACGTAGTTCCTTCACGACACCTGTTCTCTCAAACTTCCGTTTGAATTTCTTAAGCGACCGCTCAATGTTCTCACCTTCTTTTACAGGAATTACTATCATTCTAAAACTCTCCTTTTTTTAATGAGCCGCAAATTTAGAAATTCAATTTATTAATTTCAACTGTTTGATGGTTTTTTTGGAAATTTAATTGTACAGGCATTTTTTGTTGCATATCGGAATTTAGACATCCTCTGACAATTCAACTCTAAAAGTAGAAAATTTTAAGGTGTAAATCAATAGCAAGGCCCGTTAATAGAATGCTAATTTTTGTTAAAATAGGGCGCCAGCCTCCTAAACCTGTCATGGTCAATGATTTGGTTTTTTACCAATTCTATAGGGTCTGGAATGGAATCCATGAATTCCCGGAATTTGAGGATCGCATATGTATCCTCACGGTCAATATACGGATGTGCCACCAATTCCCTGAATGAGGCATGATTAACATCTATCTTCCTGATATTCAAAGTATCCATAACAATTGCCCCGAGCAGTGAAACATACCTGGTGGTGTCCATTCCATAAACTTCCCATAGTTGCAGGGTGTCATGGTATCCGCCGAGCAAATTCCTGTATTTGATGATGCGCGTGGCAAACCATGGACTGATACCCGGGATTTCAGCAAGCTCGGCTGAGTCTGCCTTGTTCAGGTCAATTGGCCCCGGGATATCTCCAGTTATATCCTGCACCAGGTCATTAGCAATGAACATGGTGTCCCGCTGTAAGGCTATATCTACATAAGGCAGCAGTTCGAGAAAGAGTTGGGAATCTATACCATAGATACGTTTTAGTCCATCAGCTGTGTAGAAGCTGCCGCCTGCTTCCCGGTAGCTGATCAGATTACGGGCAAAAAAACCGGGTACATGCATCAACATGAGTGAATCGTACGAGATCCGGTTCGGGTCGAACACGAAGGGAGAAAACTCCTCGCTGGTCGTTCTCATCGTTCTTTTTACTGCATACCGGCGGGTTTCCGCTTCCACCATTTCCCCAACCTGCTTTTTGATCGCCTCCATCGACGCCAGGTAAGCGGCATCGGGCTTAAATTCCTGCAATGGACGTCTTTCAATCCAGACCCTTAGTGTGGTAGCGAGAAGGAGGAATACGGAGACCATGATCAAAGCTCGTTGCTCTCCCCTCCTCAGTAAAAAGAATTCACGAAGGAGCTTGTTCATCAGACCATTCTTTTAATGGTTAATGTGACAACCCTTCAGATTATCGGTAAAGCATTGAAAAAACAGTACCCTGCACAATCAGTGGATTGCATTCCAGATGCCGTAAATAAACACAATGGCAATGGCAACGGGTGCAATGAATTTGACAAGAAACAGGTAAAGGGGGATAAATTTACCCTTTATACTTCCACTGTTGGTAAGCTCCTCCCGTGTGATTTTCTTTGAGAGAGACCATCCCACAAAAAGAACAATAAAGAGTCCGCCCAGCGGCAACAGGATATTGGCCGAGGTGAAATTCAGGAATCCAAATACTCCGGAAAACAGCACACTCAGGATACCGAGAATAGATACCGAGGCAACAGCACTTATGGTGGCACGCTTCCTGGTAAGCTTCAGCTCTTCCACAAAGTATGTTACAATCACCTCGAGAACAGAGATTGTGGAGGTAAGGGCTGCAACGGACAACAATATAAAAAACATGGTCGAAAGGATCGGTCCGCCAGGGATACTATATAAAATGCTGGGTAAGGTAATAAAGACGAGCCCCTCGTCGGCCAGTCGGGTTACATCAAATTCACCCACATTGGAGAGTGCAAAGATCGCAGGAAAGATCGCAACACCGGCCATTACTGCAATAAAGGTATCGGCACCGGCCACTGACAAGGCCGTGGAACCGAGGTTTTCCTTTTTCTTTATGTACGAACCGTAGGTAATCAGCGTCCCCATCCCGATACTGAGTGAAAAGAAGGCTTGTCCGAGCGCCTTGAGGATCACGTTGGGAGTCAGCTTGCTGAAATCTGGTTTGAACAGAAACTCAAGTCCTTTTCCGGCACCAGGCAGTGTAAGCACGTAGACCGACATTGCCACCAGCATGATCAGCAGCATGGGCATCAGGATCTTGGTATATTTTTCGATCCCGTTCTTGATCCCCGCGATCACCACCCAGCCAGTCAGACCGATAAAGATCACGAACCAGAGCAGCGGCCGATAGGATTCATATCTGAAGCTGTCAAACATCCCTTTCAGTTCAATTGGGTCCTTGCCTTTGAGTGTTCCTGCGAATGACTGGTAAATATACTCCAGGGTCCACCCTGCCACCACCGTGTAAAATGCGAGGATCATGAAAGCCGCCACAACCCCCATCAACCCGATCAGGTACCACGGCTTGCCAGGAGCCAGCGATTTAAAGGCTCCGAAGGGATTGCGTTGCGCCGAACGGCCGATCAGGAATTCGGAGATCATCACCGGCAATCCGATCAGCAGTATACACACCAGGTAGACAACCAGGAAGGCACCTCCTCCATTCACTCCTGTTTCATATGGAAATCGCCAGATATTGCCCAGTCCGATTGCAGAACCGGCTGCAGCTGCAATGACACCAAATTTTGTTGAAAAACTGTCACGCGGTGATGAACTTTCCTGACTCATAGGTATTAAATGTGATGGGTAAATAAAATGATTGGCAAGTATAGTGAAAATATGGGCAATGAGCAATAAGCAAGGGGCAATGTCAGTCGGCAGTTCGCAGTCGGCAGTCGGCAGTCGGCAGTGGGCGGTGGGCAGTGGGCAGTGGGCAGTGGGCA
>CAKZNC010000131.1 GCA_937129385.1 uncultured Bacteroidota bacterium | reverse complement strand
GTAAAAAGAAAAAGCCCCCTTTCGGAGGCTTATTCCTGGTGATTCAGCTGAGGCTCGAACTCAGGACCCCCTCCTTAAAAGGGAGGTGCTCTACCAACTGAGCTACTGAATCATCCGTTCTTGCTTTTGTAAAGCGGTTGCAAAGATAAATACTAATATTTTATAATCAAAAAGAATCGTAGCGAAATTGAAATACAATTTATTACTTTCGCTGTAAGTCAATGTATACCTGTGTCCTGTGGGTATTTTCATTGTTCCGAAAAAAATTAATTGCGCAATCCTGTAATAAAATCCCCACCTGTTCGTCTCCCGTTTAGAAATCAGAATTTTAGAAACTCGAACATTCATAAATTAAAACAATTGTCATGAAACGAATTACATTTTTACTCGCAATGGTCCTTGTTCCCCTGTTAGCATCTGCACAGTCTGCAGCCATTGATCGCCTGATCGATAAATACAGCGGACAGGAGGGTGTTACCGTGGTCAATATCAGCCCCGATCTTTTCCAGATCATGAGCGCAATGGATATCAAGGAGGTCAAGGACGCAGATTTCCCGGTTGACAAGCTTACTGCCGTGAAGATCCTTGCCATCGAAAGCCAGGAAGTACTGAAAGGTGCCAATTTTTATGAAGAGGTGACATCAGGTATGAATACCTCTGATTTTGCCGAGGTGATGACCGTGAAGGACGGTGGAGAAGATGTCAATATGTGGATGAAGACCTCCGGGCAGCAGATCCTTGAATTCCTGCTCGTTGTATCATCACCTGATGAGGGCGTAGTTGTATACATCAGCGGTGATTTCAATATGAATGATATCCAGGGGCTTGCATCTTCATTCGGTGGAATGGAGCAGTTGCAGGGGCTGGAAAACATGGAAATTAACTAACTTAGCCAGAAATGTTGCGATACCTGGATGAAGTCCTCAGAGTTCAAAATATTACTTATGCCATTCAGCTCCCGGTTATACAGGCTGGCATTCAGCCTGCTTGGAAACCGGGAGGAGGCAGAGGACACGGTCCAGGAGGTCTACCTGAAGCTCTGGCAGATGAAGGATGACCTTGAGAAGTACAACAGCCTGGAGGCATTGAGCGTCAGGGTAACCAGGAATCTTTGCCTGGATCAGTTAAGGAAGCGTAAGCGGACCAGGCAGATGGAGGAGCAGCAACAGGCTGCAGATATTGAGAGAGGAGAAGATCCCGCAGAGCAGATGCTTGAAAAGGAGAAAGCTGAAATTATGAACCAGATGATCAACCGTTTGCCTGAACCACAGCGATCACTGGTATATTTCAGACATATAGAAGGCAAGGAATACAAGGAGATCGGAGAATTAATGGATATGAAGGAGAATGCAATCAGGGTGAGTATATCCCGTGCCAGGAAACAATTAAAAGAGATGTTGCAAAATCAACATGCATCATGGACAGATCAGATAAAATAAGAGAATTGCTTGACAAGTTCTACGAGGGGAACACCAGCAGGGCTGAAGAGGCTGAGCTGGAGGAATTCCTCACGGGTGATGAAGTGCCCGAAGAATTTTCAGCAGACAGGGAGCTATTCAGTTCCATGGCAGGAATCACGAAACCGGTGGAGATACCGAAGGATCTTGATCAGAAGATCATTTCAAAGCTGGATGAAGCCGGTAAAGCCGAAACCAGGGTGAGAAGGATCAGTATCTATTCTTTTTCCGGACTTGCAGCTGGTTTACTGATCATCCTGGGCGTCTATCTTGGCTTTATCAAGAATAATCAGAATGACATTGTCTCTCAGTATGCCATTGAGGATCCTGACAAGGCTTACATTGAAGCAAAAAGAGCACTTGAATATGTCTCCCTGAAATGGAACGAGGGAACGTCCGAACTGAATAATCTTCAGCAGGTAAACAAAACCATGGAGACAGTCAGTACAATCAAGAAGATCTCCAGCGGATCCAGGGAGATCAATCTCCTTGGCAACCTGAAGAGAGCGGATCAAATTGAAATACAATAAACATCGTAACATATAACGTCATGAAAAAAATAATTATAGCACTGATCATCACTGCGTTTGCAGGATCACTGAGTGCACAATCGGCCGTGGATAAGATATTTGACAAGTATGCCGGACAGGATGGTTATACGACTGTTGTGATCAACAGCTTCATGTTTAAGTTTCTTTCCAACATTGAGACCAATGATCCGGATTACGAATCTTTTAAAAAGGCGACCCAGGGGATTAATTCAATCCGCATCCTCACCCAGGACGGGAAAGGATCAAAACCCTTTGGCAAGGAGTTGCTTCAGATCCTCCCCAGGAAAGAGTACGAAGAATTGATGGTGGTTAAGGAATCTGACGAGGAGGTGGCATTCCTGGTCAGGGAAGAGGGAGGAGAGATCGTAGAGTTTCTCCTGATCGTATCAGGGAACGGTGACGAAGATGCACTCATTGCCATCACAGGTATTATAGACATGGAAAGTATCTCCAAACTCTCCAGCGGAATGGACCTGCCCGGCATGAATAACCTGGAAGGACTGGAATAAAGATCTTTCAGAGGATTGCATGATCAGATGATCGCGTCAATTTTCCATTGGGAGAAATCCCTGTAGAGAAGAGCTAATAGTATAGGATCTTTTCAACGCTGTTCCTGCGCAACCAACTGCTGAGGATCTGCCTGACATCCCGGTTGTCCAGGGCAGGTTTTACACACTCCAGCATTTGCTCAATACCAAGATATCCTTGATCAATGGAAAGGTAGCCGTACCCAAGGTACATGCCTTTCTCGATCCTGATCACACACCGTTCTTCCTGATTCCTGCCTTGATCAATGATCAGCATATTTCCCTGGTCCAGTCTGTATTTCCCGAGAAGTTCCTCGACACGGCTGTTGTAATCCTTCACCGATTCTTTCTGCACACATGCCCCGTTGCATTGCCTGATGGTGTGATGAAAACAGGCCCCGTCCGTTACGTACAATCCGCATAACTTCTGACAAAGCCAGTGTTTTTCAACCTGGCGTGTCAACATTTCCCTCGCCTCCGTTTTGTTATTGAATGAAGTAACAGGTATTTCAAGGTTATCTGAAATCCTGCCCAGCCGCAATGTGATGTACCCGAAGCTGTCTTTCCCGGAATAGAGCCCCCAGTGTGAGAGCGATCTTCGTTGCGCACGGTTGTAGATCGGTTTGTTCTGCTTGATCTCTTCCGACTCCTTCAGCAGGGCGATCAATTCACTCCCTGTGAGCTCATAGGAGATAGAAGCAATCCGTTCCCGCATCTCCAACGCCCTTTTCCCTTTGTCATTCCCAAGATGCGACAGTACCCGTTTCCTGATCGATTTGCTTTTCCCAATGTACAACAGGGTATTATGCTCGTCATAAAAGTAATATGTACCGGCCTTTTCGGGCAGATTTTCAATGTCCTGCACCGAAAGATTGCCGTTCAGGTTTTTGTATTTTTCAGCCGGAGGCAGCCATGGGTCGGAAGGTTGACCATTATGTGCAGACTGCTCTCTGAGGAGCTCGAAAAGTTTCACGGTCGCGAACGCATCACCTGCTGCCCGGTGCCGGTCATTGATGACAATACCCAGCTCACCACACAACTTACCCAGGCTGTATGACTTGTGTCCGGGGATGATCTTTTTGCTGAGCTTGACCGTGCACAAGGTATCCCGCCGGTACTCGTAGCCCAGTCTGTTGAATTCACTTTTGATAAAGGAGTAGTCAAAATTAACGTTGTGGCCCACAACGATGTGTCCCTCGGTGCGCTCTACAATCTCTTTCGCGATCTCATAGAATTTGGGAGCATCGGCAACCATGTCATTCGTAATACCGGTCAGACCGGTAATAAATGGTGGGATGGACTTCTCCGGATTTACCAGGGTCGACCATTCATCAGTCAGCTTTTCTCCATCGTGAAAATAGATGGCAATTTCGGTGATCTTTTCAGCCTTCGGGCTGCCTCCCGTGGTTTCGATGTCAAGAATGGCATACATATCCCGACTGCAACTTGATTACAAGGCAATTGAAACTTACACCATGCTGTTCTCCATTATTCCCCTGGTCACTTCTCCTTGTCGGCTTTCTCCTTTTCATCGGCTTTCTCCTTCTTCTCTTCAGCCTTTGGGGTTGCAGTTTTCTTTTTGTCAGTTTTCTCTTCTTCCTTTTTCCCGGCGGGTGCTTTTTCCTCTTTGGCAGACTGCTTCTCCTCTTTCTTTTCAGCAGGCTTCTTCTTCGGTTCGTCGGCCTTCTTTCCTTCAGCTTTTGTTTCCTTCTTCTTTGCAGCTTTGTCACCCTCCTCTTTCGATGCGTCGGTGCTGGATTTGGCTGACGTTTTCTTTGTATCCGCCTTGGGTGATTCTTTAACCTCTTTGTCTGCGGTGGCTTTTGCTGTGGTGGCTTCTTTATTTTCCGAAACTTCAGGCGTAGCTTCCTTTGCAGGTTTTTCTTTACTTACAGCCTTGTCAGCAGGTTTTGCGACCTTTTTGCCAACAGGTTTCGTGACTGAAGAGCCGCTTTTCTTTTTCCGAGGCCTGAGTCTTCCGTATGATCCACTGAATAATTTTCCTTTTCTTGTTTTTTTATCTCCTTTACCCATGCTTTCATTTTTTTGTTAACAACCAAAAATAAGGATAATTTGTGGTTAAACAAACAGGAAATGATCGATGCATAGGTCGGTGAAGCCCTGAATTCATCTTTTCCCGGTCTACTGATCATAAAAAAACCAGGAGCAGATCAGACCATGGTTCAGATCGACCAGAAAAATGAACTTATATACTAAAATGTTGGTTATACAGTTATTACAAGTGAACCACAAAAGGAGGACAGGAATATGAAAGCAAGCAGAATAGCGATTGTGGCAGTCATGATCTTTTTCATCAATCCGCAGACTGATGGTCAGCCTCGTAAAGCAAGCAAGGCAGATACCAGTATGCCATCAGCTCCGGAAGTAATTACAAATCCCATGAAATATAATAAACTGAACGAATTTGAGCAATACGTGATCCTGAATAAGGGCACAGAGAGGCCTGGAACCGGAGAGTATGAACATCATAAGGAAAAGGGTACGTATATATGCAAACAATGCAATGCTCCTTTATACAGGTCTGCTGACAAATTTGACAGTCATTGTGGCTGGCCCAGCTTCGACGATGAAATTGAGGGTGCGGTCATAAAAAAAACGGATGCAGACGGAAGGCGTACAGAGATCATCTGTTCCAACTGCGGGGGTCATCTTGGTCATGTATTCACCGGTGAACGATATACCGCAAAAAACACCCGGCACTGTGTCAATTCAGTTTCCCTGAAGTTTATCCCGGACCAGCAGAAGGAGAAGGAGAAGGAGAAGGAGAAGGGGAAGAGCAACCGTTAAATTTGAGAAGAGCGAGCTGGATCATCATATATCACATCCATTTGCAACGCTAACATTTACCTGCACTACCCATACCTTAAGTAATCCCTGTATTCATTAAATACATCCTCCAGGGCGGTCATCCTGTCGAAGAAGAACATGTTGACCCTGTTCCAGGTTGATCTGTCAAAAATGGATACATCCTGGATAGAGACGAAGACCCTGCTGATCGGCTTATTGTTCTCCCGTACATATTCCAGTTCCCACCTGGTCTTTTCGCCCAGTGCCTGGTTTACCTGGTTACGCAGACCCTCCAGCTTCTCATACATCTCAAGCCTGCGTTCCATGTTCCTGGTTTCGATATCGATGCCGACGATTGCTTCATTTTTGTCGAAATGAAATTTCAGATTGAGCGCGTTGATCCCCGTTTTATCAAGGATCCACTTGCCGGTCCGCCCCTTGTTTTTCCGTCTCCTGTTGGTAAAATCCCTGAATTGCTCCCAAAATTCCACCCTGATCTGCTTTGCTTCTTCCTTGCTATACATGACATCAATCGATTTGTTCAATATAAACCCCCAACCTGTTCGCCAGCTCCTGCTGCCTGGATTCAATTGCATTCAGTACGTTCATACGGTCATGGCCGGTCTCAAATAGTTCTCCGACCCGAACCTGGTTCCCTGCGAAAGAGGTGAGTACATCCAGGTTGGGGGCCCGGCTCACCACTTTGCTGAACTCGATCACAGGGCGGTTATCCGTATTCAGCTCCCCGGGCCCGATATAATCCTTCAGCGCAGCATTGTCCAGCCAGAAGTGTTTCAGCACGTCAGCTGAATTGATATATAAAGAGCGCTCCAGGTACTCATTTATTGCAGGTTCCCTGAGCCTTGCCATGATCTTCTCAAGATCGTACCGAAACGGCTTCCCGGATCCCAGTACAATGGTATGTGCATCATTGATTACCCATAAAGAGGCGCAGGGAAATACCGCTGTAAAGGATCTCAGCAATGTCTTGTATTCCTCCTCGCTAAGCCAGTTTGTAGGAATCCACTGGCACATGATCCCATCCGGTGACATCCGGTCTGCACACATCGCATAAAAATCACTGGTATAGATCCCGTTCCCCAGCCTGGGGTGGATTGCATTTGTGGTGATCAGATCATAGGTCTTTTCTGAACGATACAGGTGTGCTCTTCCATCTTCAATAAAGATCGCCGGGGAGCTGTCGGCCTGGAAATACAACGTTCCGAAGATATTTTCGCAGACATAGGCGACTTCCGGACTGATCTCAGCCACTGAAATATCGGGCACACCGGCCATATCCAGCGTTTTTGCCGTGATCCCGATGCCCAGTCCGACCACGAGGGCATCGCCAGGTTCTTCCGTAAAGATCCATGGCAGCACACCCAGCATCTTGTGCACCTGCACATCATTCAGCAATGTATATGCTGTAATGGCACCATTGATGGAGAGTGCGGCATTCCTGTTTCGGAATTCGGTAACTCCCACCGATGCGGACGGCCCCTCCCTGTAATAGATCACCTTGTCTTCCAGTACCGTATTCCACTGCTTATTGATCCACACTGTATTTGCCGGAAGCAGTGCCACCAGTCCGACGATCGCCACAACAAGCACACCTGCTAATCGTTTCATCATGATCCCATTCTTCCTGAATTGCAGCAGCCAGGTTCCGAGTAGCAGGTTGATCATGACCACAGCCAGGAAAGACCTGACAGTCCCCAGCAGGGGGATCAGCACGAACGCCGCAACAACTGAGCCAGCAACAGATCCGACCGTATCCAGTGCGCCCAGGGAGCCGATGTCCTTCCCGATATTGCCTTCCGCATGGTTATAGATCACACTGACCAGCGGAAAGGTGAACCCCATGAGGACCACCGGTGGCGTGATCACCAGGAAGATATAGAACTGTTCAAGCCCCACGGTCGCAAACCATGCCGACTGCGATTCCTGGAAGGCATGGAAGAGTGGTGCTGTCAGTATAAACAATACAAACAGCAGCAGGGTGGTACACCCAATTCCGATCTGTACCCTGGCAAGCAGTTTCAGGGGATCCTTACCCCGCTTCAGCGGACCTTTGACAATATAACTCCCAATTGCAAGTCCGCCCACAAAAGCCAAAATCACCGTCGTATAGAAGAACGATGTCT
>CAKZNC010000130.1 GCA_937129385.1 uncultured Bacteroidota bacterium | reverse complement strand
AGAGTTGAGAGAAAACAAAAAATTAAACACATAAACCAAACACACAACAATGAAAGAAAAAGCAGACATCGGCCTGATCGGCCTCGCGGTAATGGGTGAAAACCTTGTATTGAACATGGAGCGCAACGGATATACAGTTGCTGTTTACAACCGCACTGTTGAAAAAGTTGACAAATTCATTAAGGGCAGGGGGAAAGATAAGATGTTTATAGGGGCACATTCGATTGAGGAATTTGTGGCTGCACTGGAGCGTCCGAGAAAGGTGATGCTGCTCGTGAAGGCAGGTAAGCCGGTCGATGATTTTATCGAGATGGTATTGCCGCACCTGGAGGAGGGAGACATCATCATCGATGGCGGGAATTCACATTATCCTGACACGATCAAGCGCACGAAATATGTGGAGAGCAAAGGGTTGCTGTACATCGGTACAGGGGTTTCTGGCGGCGAGGAAGGTGCACTGATGGGCCCCTCGATCATGCCAGGCGGATCGGCGAAAGCATGGCCGGTAGTTAAGGAGATATTTCAGTCGATCGCGGCAAAGGTCGAGGACGGCTCGCCGTGTTGTGACTGGGTGGGAAGCGACGGTGCCGGGCACTTCGTGAAAATGGTACACAACGGGATCGAGTATGGCGATATGCAGCTGATCAGCGAGGCCTATTTTCTGATGAAAAACCTGCTGGGAATGGAAGCTGATGAAATGCACGAGGTATTTAAAACATGGAACGAGGGGGAGCTGGACTCTTACCTGATCGAGATCACGCGTGATATCCTTGGGTTCAGGGATGAGGATGGGGAACCACTGCTGGAAAAGATACTGGATACAGCAGGTCAGAAAGGAACCGGTAAATGGACCGGCATCTCTGCATTGGACCTGGGTATTCCGCTTACGCTGATCGGGGAGTCGGTCTTTGCACGTTGCCTGTCAGCACTGAAAGAGGAGCGGGTGAAGGCATCCGGGATCCTCTCAGGACCTGTGGTTGATTTCAAGGGAAACAAGGAGGAGTTTATTGAATATATCAGGCAGGCACTTTTTGCCTCGAAGATCGTCTCCTATGCGCAGGGCTTTACTTTGCTGAAGGAGGCTGCGAATGAGTACGGCTGGGATCTCAAATATGGAGAGATCGCCCTGATGTGGCGAGGTGGTTGCATCATCAGGTCGGCCTTCCTGGGAGATATCAAAGATGCATTTGACCAGGACAATGACCTGTCCAACCTGCTGTTGAGTGACTTTTTCAAAGAGAAGGTTGAAGCGGCGCAGTCGGGCTGGCGTATTGTATGTTCCGTGGCCATGGAAAACGGGATTCCGATCCCGGCCTTTACCGCTGCCCTCAGCTATTTTGACGGGTACCGTACGGAAAGGCTGCCGGCCAATATGTTGCAGGCGCAACGCGATTACTTTGGAGCACATACGTATGAGCGGATCGACAAACCGCGCGGAGAATTTTTCCATACCAACTGGACCGGCAGGGGAGGAGATACCGCGTCGTCGACGTACAACGCATAGAAAATCCTTTGGTCCGATGTGATCGGTGCAGCATTTCCAGGAGCAGTGTCACCCCGTACCTGATCGGGGGTCAGGGCCCTGCTTCCGGGGCTGCTTCATCCAGGTGCCCTGAAAAGCACCGTCAGCCTGAACTTGATTCAGGGTCCTTCGTAAGCTCTCTTGCCTTTTTCAACATGCCCCGCATGCTAAACTGGAACAGCCGGGGGAAATACCGGGAGGCAAATGCCATCACCTTTCCCATGGCCGACAAGGTGGTGCGGAAGCGACGGCGTCGGATACTCCTTGCTATCAGCTTAGCAACCCGTTCCTGGGATTGCTGCACCCAGCCGGGCCGGTCTTGTAATTTTTTAATGGTTCCGTCGGGTGAAACGGCGGTCTTGTCGGGATCGTTCCGGGTAAACCCTACATAAATGATCCCGATATGGATCCTTTCACCGGTAAGCTCAGTCCTGAGTGACTGGGCAAGGGCGGTGAGTGACATCTTACTCATGCTGTATAGCGATGAATAGGGAATTCCATGGATGCCTGCCAGTGAGGATATGAAGACGATGCTGCCCCGGCTTTCCCTGATCATCGGAAGCACATCCCGGGCACAGGTGTAGGGTCCGGTTGTATTGACCCTCATCACGTTTTCGATCGATGTGTCGCTGGTCCTTTCCACGGCACCATAGGAGCTCAAACCTGCATTCAACACCAGGATGTCCAGTCTGCCAAACCGATCTTTAATGGCGGTAAGGGCCGATCGAAAAATTGTCGTGTCGGATACATCGCCAGGGACCGGCAGCACCTCCCCACCATGTTGACGCAACATTTCTGCTGTGCTGTTGAGCTGGTCCGTATTCCTGCCATTGATGACCACTATTGCGCCCTGGCTCAGCATTTCAACAGCGAGGGACCTTCCGATCCCTTTGCTTGAACCGGTAATGAATACTACCTTTTCGGTGAATCTGCCCATCTGTACTTTTTTGTTGAGGAGGCTTAAAATTAAATAAGTTTCTTTAATTTAGGAGGTCAATTCAAACTAATCTCATTCCTATGATAACAATTAAAATGTTCGGCAAGCAGTTCCTGCTGCTCATGGGCGCACTGCTCATTTCAGGAAACCTTTTCGCAGAAATCAGTCTTCCGCAGGTGGTTGGCAGCAATATGGTGTTGCAGCGCAATGAACCTGTAAATATCTGGGGATGGGCCGATGCCAGGGAAAAAGTAACTGTGACCTTCAATGGTCAGAAAGAATCGGTACGTACCGGAAAAGACGAAAAATGGATGATCACGCTTGATCCGATGAAAGCAGGCGGACCGTTTGAAATGGTGATCGAAGGAAAGAACCGCATTGAACTGGACAACATCCTCATCGGTGATGTATGGATCTGTTCCGGTCAGTCCAACATGGAATGGCCCATGGAGCGCACCAACAATGCCGAGGAGGAAATCACCAATGCCAATTACCCGATGATCAGGTTATTCAATGTTCCGAAAAACCTGCAACTCGTACCGGTGGATGACGTGCCGGAGGCCGAATGGAACGAATGTGCTCCCGAGACGGTCGCACCCTTTTCGGCGGTCGGATATTTTTTCGGGCGAAAGCTACACAAAGAGATTGGTGTACCGGTAGGTTTGATCGGCACCAACTGGGGGGGTACCATCGTAGAAACATGGACCAGCCGGGAGATGGCGGAAACTGTTCCGGAGATGAAAGCACAGGTAGCTACCATCGAGTCACTGAGCCCGGAGCAGCTCAAAAAGAAGGCCGAGATGGAGAAGCAGAAGCTGGTTGCATCCCTGGGTCGGCTCGAGACCGGGATCGTGGATGGCAAGCCTGTTTGGGCTGCAGCAGACATCGATCTCAGCGAGTGGAAAGAGATGGAGGTACCGGGACTCTGGGAGGACCAGGGGCTGAAAGGGGTTGATGGTGTTGTTTGGTACCGGACAATTTTTACGCTTACTGAAGATGAGGCTGCCAGCGATGCTGAACTAAGCCTGGGCACCATTGATGACGGCGACCTCACCTGGGTCAACGGAGTTGAGGTGGGTGGTATGGAAGATGCTTACAGCGACGAGCGGATTTATGATGTACCTGCTGATGTGCTCGTGCCGGGAAGGAACAGTGTAACCGTGCGTGTGACCGACCATGGTGGCGGTGGCGGGATGTACGGCGATCCCAAGCTCCTTACAGTAATAACCTCAAGTCAGGAAATCCCGTTGGCAGGGACCTGGAAATACAGGGTCTCAGCAACAAATTTCGATGTGAGCCTGCAGACCAGCATGTCGCCTAACTCAAAGCCGACCTTGTTATATAATGGGATGATCCATCCATTGCTCAATTACCGTGTCGAAGGGGCGATCTGGTACCAGGGCGAGTCAAATGCCAGCAATGCCTATGCTTACAGGGAACGTTTTCCCAATATGATCCGCGACTGGCGTGAGAAGTGGAATGATCCCGACATGGGATTCTATTTCGTTCAGCTCGCCAATTTCATGGCTCCTAAAGAGCGACCTGTGGAGAGTCAGTGGGCCGAACTCAGGGAGGCGCAGACCATGACCTTGTCACTGCCGAAAACAGGCATGGCTGTGATCATCGACATCGGGGAGGCGGATGATATTCATCCCAGGAACAAGCAGGATGTTGGAAAACGCCTTGCGCTGGCAGCTTTGCATGATACCTACGGAAAAGATGTGGTCTATTCCGGACCGGTACTGGAAAAGATGACTGTGGACGGAAAGACGGTGATCCTGGAATTTGACCCCATGGATGACGAGATCGTGATCAATGACAAATACGGTTATGTCAAAGGATTTGCCATTGCAGGCGAAGACAGGAAATTCCACTGGGCCAAGGGGATACAGAAGGGAAACAAGCTCTACCTCACCAGTGACCATGTACAGTCACCCGTCGCTGTCCGCTATGCCTGGGCAGATAACCCCGACGATGCAAACCTGTACAATTCAGAGGGATTGCCCGCCGGACCGTTCAGGACAGATGAGTGGCCAGGGCTTACCGAAGGGAAGTAGGGAATTGCCTGGTGATCTAAATCACCGGATAAATTTTTCTGCTACCCGTTAAAACCTGTTTTCCGTGTATAGGTTTCCTGGGCATTGATGTAGAAAGCTTTGTACTTGATGTAGTGGTTTCCCTTCTTGTACTCCCAGTGCACATCATGTGCCTTGTAGATCTTCCCGATGCAGGCTTCAAAGATCAGCGTGTAGTTGATGCCGGTGACCCGTTCTGCTTCAAGGATGTTCTTGAATTCAACACTACGATCGGCAAAATGCCCGATCACGGGAAGTGTGTATTTTTTCTGCGCACGCTTTTTCCGGGCTCCATCATTCATAACAGCAAATTTCCTCGGAGGTCCTTCTTGTTTGTGTGCCATAATCTTGTTTTTTCTTATACCCCGATAAAAATAGAAAAAAAATCTCACACATCTGTTACGCATTCATCACATATTTTGTTACTTAAAAATTCACAGGAATGTTTTTTCAGGTGTTTTTGGGTTAGATGAACATAGATTTCTATATTTGAATCCTTACAAAGGTCATTTATGAAGACACTGATCGCATATTCCACCACCCTCGGATGTACCGAACAATGTGCAAGCAGATTGAAAGAAGACCTGGGTGAAGGCGTTGATATGTACCGGATCTCCCGACGGCGCAAGATCAATTTCGAACTGTACGACACGGTCATCATCGGGGGATCCATCCATGAAGGTATGATCCAGCGGGCCGTACGAAAATTCTGCGAGGAAAACCTGAAGGACCTGCTGAAAAAGGAAATTGGTCTGTTTATCTGTTGCGTTGATCCAGGAGAAAACGAAGACGAACTCCTGAAATCGGTGTACCCCGATGAACTTCTCTCCCATGCCCTGGCAAAAAGTTATTTCGGCGGTGAGCTCAACTTCAAGAAAATGAACCTGATGCAAAAGATCATGACCCGTAAGAAGGAGCGGCTCGAAGTGATGCCAGAGATCGATTTCGACAGCATCCTCTCTTTTGCAGAACAGCTGCAGCAAAAAAACGCTTAGGTCAGTCTCCAGTCTCCAGTCTCCAGTCTCCAGTCTTCAGTCTTCAGTCTCCAGTCGGCAGTTCGCAGTCTTCAGCTTATAGTCTGGAATCAATTCTCTTGCGCCCTGAGCCTGTCGAAGGGCAGCCTTCCGTTACATTAGATTTCAAAACCAGGAGGCGCCCTGATTTTTAGATATCTATGGATCCGTCAAACACCCGGGTGACCGGCCCAGTTAAAAAGACCTCCCCGAAGGAGTTTGCATCACTGCCGGGAACGAACGAAACATTCAGCATACCACCCCTTGCTCTTACATCGATCGATTCGCCGTAGTTGCCGGTGTGCAGGTAAGATGCGATCGCCGATGCCGTGACGCCGGTTCCGCAGCTCAGTGTCTCATCCTCCACACCGCGTTCATAGGTGCGTACCTCGATGCCGTCCTTCGAAGTCTTCACAAAATTCACATTGGTTCCCCCGGCAAATCTTTGGTCCTCGCGCATTTTCCGGCCTTCGGCAAAAACGTCCAGCGATTCCAGTTCGTCCACGAAAATCACCAGGTGGGGGGAGCCGGTATCCAGCAGGTATCCCTCGGGTATATGCTGAATGTTACGTACATCCCCGAGTTCGAGCTTTACCCCTCCGTTTGGAAGGATCTCGGCCCGGTGGAGTCCGTCTGCAGCCTCAAAAGTGCACTGCTGTGAGATCACACCGCATTGCTTCGCGAAGACGGTGATGCACCTGCCGCCGTTGCCGCACATGGTGCCGGGATATCCGTCAGAGTTGAAATAATCCATTTTGAAATCCACATTTTCCGACTCCCTGAGGATGATCACCCCATCGGCGCCTATGCCAAAATGTCGGTCACACATCGTCTCAATGGTGGCAGGATCCTGGGCCGGCATGACATTCTTTCTGCCATCGACCATGATAAAGTCGTTCCCTGCGCCGTGGTATTTCGTAAATTGCTGTTTCAAAATGGTTATATGGTTAAAAAAGGTTAAATGGATCACAAAATTACAATATTTTTGGCGTACCAGTTGTTAAGTGGGAGAAAGATCAGATGATAGGCATGAATTTTGAACCGTGAATTGCGGATCATTTAAAAATAATAGAGTTATGAAATCCAAGAGAATATTAGGTTTATTCGGTATTACCATGGCATCTGCTGTAGTAGCAGTTTTCTTATATGCAAAATTTGTACAGCCTGAGACCAGGATTGTGGAAGTTGAAACACAGCCGGCAGCCAGACAGATCAGTCTGCCTGGCGCTGAGAGCAGGTTTACGATGGATTTTACTGCCGCGGCGGATGCATCTATCCATGCAGTGGTGCACGTAAAAACCACAGCATTCCGTGAGATGCAGTCCAACCCCCTGTATGAATTCTTTTTCGGGATCACACCCGAACAGGATGCGCGACCCGTGATGGGATTCGGATCCGGGGTGATCATCAGTGATGATGGTTACATCGTAACCAATAATCACGTGATCGAGGGGTCCGATGAGATCATGGTCACAATGAACGACAGGAGGGAGTACACAGCTGAATTGATCGGTTCTGATCCTACGACTGACCTGGCGCTGATCAAGATCGATGAGAAGAAACTGCCGACACTCTCCTACGGTAGTTCGGATGACCTTCAGCTGGGAGAATGGGTGCTGGCAGTTGGTAATCCATATAACCTTACATCCACGGTGACCGCAGGGATCGTGAGTGCAAAGGCGAGGAACATCAACATCCTGAGGAATAGTTTCAGTATCGAGTCTTTTATCCAGACCGATGCAGCGGTGAACCCTGGGAACAGCGGTGGGGCACTGGTGAACACACGCGGACAGCTGGTTGGGATCAATACCGCCATCGCATCCCGAACCGGTAATTATACCGGCTATTCATTTGCCATCCCTGTAAGCATTGTGAAGAAGGTGGTATCCGACCTGATGGAATTTGGAGAGGTACAGCGCGCACTGCTTGGTGTGACCATCAGGAATGTAACCTCCGAGCTGGCACAGGAAGAGGGACTTGAAAATACAAAAGGTGTATATGTCACCGACATTACTACAAACGGTGCAGCCCGCGAAGCAGGGATCAAGTCGGGGGACGTGATCACATCGATCAACGACATCAAAGTAAATACCGTTTCTGAGCTACAGGAGCAGATCAGCAAGTACCGCCCGAAAGATAAAGTAAGCGTTGTGCTGAAAAGAAATGGAAATTTGAAACAATTTGACGTGGTTCTCCGTAACATGGAGGGAAGTCTGGATATTGTCCGCTCAGGCGAGATCATTCAGCTTCTGGGAGCCACTTTTGAACCAGTACCGCAAAATGAACTTGAAAAGCTGGGGATCGAGAACGGTGTAAGGGTTACATCCCTGCAACCCGGAAAATTCATGAAAGTGGGTATTAAGAAGGGATTTGTAGTCACTTCCGTAAACAAAAAACCGGTCAATAGTGTTAAAGATATATCAGATATACTGCGAGGAGTTGATGGAGGTGTTATTATTGAAGGCGTGTACAATGATGGATCGAAATCCTATTATGCCTTTGGCATGTAGGGAGATACTAAAATATTAACCTCTTACGTTAAGATAAAGAAGGCCCTCGACGGGTCTTCTTTATTTTTTGTTATTTATATTGACTGTGAATAAATAAGGTGATAAATTTGCAGGGTTTTAATTTACAATTCTAAAATTCGAGGAGGAATTCAATGAGACAGTTAAAGATCACTAAATCCATTACCAATCGTGAAAGTGCATCGTTAGACAAGTATTTACAGGAGATTGGTAAGGAGGAACTGATCACTGTTGAGGAAGAAGTGGAATTGGCACAGCGGATCAAGAAGGGAGACCGCCAGGCACTGGAGAAATTGACCAGGGCCAACCTTCGTTTCGTCGTTTCAGTGGCAAAACAGTATCAAAACCAGGGGCTTAGTCTGCCCGACCTGATCAATGAAGGCAACCTGGGGCTGATCAAAGCTGCTGAGAAATTTGACGAGACAAGGGGGTTTAAATTTATCTCCTACGCCGTATGGTGGATCCGCCAATCTATCCTTCAGGCACTTGCTGAGCAATCGAGAATCGTTCGCTTACCACTGAACCAGGTTGGTTCACTGAACAAGATCAACAAAGCGTTTTCGAAATTCGAGCAGCAGCACGAGCGTACACCAACGCCCGAAGAACTGGCTGAAGCACTGGAACTGCCAAAGGAAAAGGTTTCCGATACACTGCGTGTCTCCGGACGCCATGTATCTGTAGATGCTCCTTTCGTTGATGGTGAAGACAACAGTCTGCTTGATGTGTTGGTGAACAATGATTCACCCAATGCAGACAACTCCCTGATCAATGAATCACTCGCCCGCGAGGTGGAACGTGCACTTGCCACACTCACAGAGAGGGAGAGGGATATCATTAAACTCTTTTTTGGAATAGCCTGTCAGGAGATGACACTTGAAGAGATCGGTGAAAAATTCGGTCTCACACGCGAACGCGTACGTCAGATCAAAGAGAAGGCAATCCGGAGATTGAGGCATACGTCAAGAAGCAAATTGCTGAAGACGTATCTGGGATAAAACGTACAACAATGAATTGACTCAAAGCCGCCGGGAACCCTGGCGGCTTTGTTATTTTTCCCCACAAACGGCTGACGGCTGACTGACGGCTGAGGGCTGAAGGCTGACGACAGACGACTTCTCTCGACTCTCAACTCTCCTCAACTACCTGTGTTTCTTCTTCGGTCCCTCCAGCTCCTCCAGCTTTTCCCTGTATGCAAACATCTCATCACGGAAACGTGCTGCTGCAATGAAATCCAGCTCCTGGGCTGCCTTCTCCATCTTCTTCTGCGCATTTTCCACGGCTTCCTCGAGTCCGTCCCTGTTCATGTACTTCACCACCGGGTCGGCAGCGATATCTGTCTTGGCCTGATCGGCATACGCACCCCTGCTGGAAAGCAACTCCTTGTTCTGTTCGAACAGGGATACACTCGTGCGCATGATCTGCCTGGGGGTGATGTTGTTCTCTTCGTTGTACTTCAACTGCTTTTCCCGTCTCCTGTTCGTCTCGTCAATGGTCTTCTGCATCGACTGCGTGATCTTGTCGGCATACATGATCACCTTCCCGTGCAGATGCCTGGCAGCTCTCCCTGCAGTCTGGGTAAGCGACCGCTCCGAACGCAGGAAACCCTCTTTGTCAGCATCCAGTATGGCGACAAGTGATACCTCCGGAAGGTCCAGTCCCTCCCGCAGCAGGTTCACACCCACCAGGACATCAAACTTGCCCCTCCGGAGGCCGTCAAGGATCTCGACGCGGTCCAGGGTGTCGATATCGGAATGGATGTATGCTGTTTTGATATTGAGCTTCTGGAGGTAGGACGATAACTCTTCGGCCATGCGCTTGGTCAGCGTTGTCACTAGCACCCGCTCCCCACTGTCCACACGGCTGTTCACCTCGCCGACCAGGTGGTCGATCTGGTTGAGGCTTGGCCTGATCTCCACAATGGGATCAAGCAACCCTGTGGGTCGGATAACCTGTTCCACGTAGAGTCCGCCACATTTCTCCAGTTCGTAATCCGCCGGTGTGGCCGATACAAAGAGTGTCTGATCTGTGATCTCTTCGAATTCATTGAACTTAAGCGGACGGTTGTCTACTGCTGCCGGCAAACGGAAACCGTATTCCACCAGATTTTTCTTCCGGGCATGATCACCCCCGAACATGGCATGGATCTGCGGGATGGTCACATGGCTCTCATCGATCACGGTAATGAAATCTTTCGGGAAATAGTCCAGCAGGCAAAATGGTCTTGTTCCTGCAGGCCTGCCGTCGAAATAGCGGGAGTAGTTTTCGATGCCCGGACAATAACCCAGTTCCCGGATCATCTCCAGGTCATAGGTGACCCGCTCCTCGATCCGCTGGGCTTCGATGTACCGGCCATTCTCCTTGAAGAACTCCACCTGCTTCATCATATCGTCCTGGATATGGTTGATGGCCTGCTTGATCCGTGCCTTCGTTGTTACGAAAATGTTTGCCGGGAAAATGGTGATCTCGTCTAACTGCTCCAGGATATGTCCCGAGATGGGCTCAAATGATTTGATCGATTCCACATCATCTCCCCAGAATTCGAACCTGATCCCTACATCTCTATATGCAAGGTGAACATCTACGGTATCCCCCCTTACACGAAAGGTCCCCGGCTTGAAATCTACTTCGTTCCTGGAATAGAGGCTGTCCACCAGTTTTCTCAGGAATACATTCCTGCTGATGGTCTGGTCCCGGGCTAACTCGATTTTTGTGCTGTGAAAATCTTCCGGGTTGCCAATGCCATACAGGCAGGATACCGAGGAAACAACGATCACATCTTTTCTTCCTGACAGGAGGGAGGAGGTGGTACTGAGTCGCAACTTCTCGATCTCATCATTGATGCTCAGGTCTTTCTCAATATAGGTGTCCGTCACCGGCATGTAAGCCTCAGGTTGGTAATAGTCATAATAGGATACAAAATATTCAACTGCATTTTCAGGAAAAAACTGCTTGAATTCACTGTAAAGCTGTGCAGCCAGGGTTTTATTATGACTTAGGACCAGGATTGGTCGATTCAACTCCTGCACGACATTGGCCACGGTGAAGGTCTTGCCCGATCCGGTCACTCCAAGGAGCGTCTGAAATTGCTCTCCAAGCCTGAATCCCTCCACCAGCTGGCGGATTGCCTCCGGCTGATCCCCGGTGGGTTTGTATTCAGAAGTGATCTTAAAATCCATTGCTACCAGGAAAAGGTTACGTACAATGGAAAATGATCACTGATCCCTCCATAATAATTGTCGCCCCCATATGTGCGGTTGGGGACTTTTACATCGTTGCGTTCATCCATGTAAAGCATCCACTCCTCCTTCAGGATCTTTCCGCCGTCGAAGGTCGTCGACAATCCCTTGCCACTGTTCAGTAGGTTATAGGAAATGACGATCTGGTCATACATCTCCCAGTCTCCCCTGTAATTATAACTTCCCCCGAGATCAAGGTTATGGATATCATAGAACAGGTTGTACATGTCATTCAGACCAATATTATGACGTTTGTTTCCGGCGTGCATGACATCCAGTATGCTCTTGTTTGTAGGTTCATCATTGAAATCTCCCATGATAATCACCCGGCTGTCAGGAGATGCCGAAAGCAAACGGTCAAGCTCCCTGCGGATGGCGATACCTGCATATACGCGGAGATACTCCGTCTCCTGGACACCGCCCCTGCGGGATTTCCAGTGGTTGATGTAGATGTTCAGCGGATTGCCATCCGGCCCTTTCCCGGTAATATGCAGGATCCCCCTGAGCGGGTATTCATTTCCCGACAGGTCCTCCACCGGGATCATCCTGTGTGAACCATAGGTAAACATATCTTCCCTGTACAGCAGTCCGCAGTCAATTCCCCTCGGGTCATCCGTATCGATCACGATGGCTTTGTAATCTTCCCTGCGCAGTCCCCGCTGTTGCGCCAGGTCTTCCAGCACCTCCTGGTTCTCAACCTCGGCAAATCCGACCAGTCCGGGGAGCTCCTTGTCAGGAACCGACAGGATTACCCTGGCGATATCTCCGAGCTTCTTTTCATACCGGTCATAATTCCATTTTTTGGAACCTCCCGGGGTGAACTCTTCATCCTCAAAATCGGGATGATCGATGGTATCAAAAAGATTTTCAACATTATAGAACATTACTGTAAAAGTATGCTGTCCGCGTTGTGCCGAAATATTCGGCTGGAATACCATTAAGATTGCCATCACGAACAACATCATCACAGGTGTGTCGGTTTTTAATAGGGCGCGTTTGTGTGTTGAGGGAAGGGTATGAACGGTTTTCATCTCAAGATTTTTTAACTATTTAAGGGCCATCGATCCACATCGGGACCTGTTGTATTACCAAAGATAATTGATGTATATAACATACCGACAAAATAAAGACTTAATTGTTCCGTTGAACCATCATGTTCGCGTTCGGTACGAAATCCTGAAATGAAAAGTTTTTATACCTTTATGGGCAAAGCCATGTTTATGGGGTCGCCGGCCCCGTTTCAAGAATCAATAACAGATGAGTCAGAAGCAGGATGAATTATTAAAAAGAATTCAGAAACTGGTCAAGCAGAACCAGGAGCTTATTGATCAGAATGAAAAGCTCCAGGCGGCGATTGATGATCTGACCGAGGACAATGAGCGTCTGAAAAAGCGAGCACGGGGCAAAGGTGTGTCCGAGGAGGTGACAGATGCCCGTTCCAATGTCAGGAAATTCAAGATGGCCACCGTCCTGTTTGCCAATATTGACGGATTTTACAAACTCACCGACGATACCGATTCAGAAGCTTTGATGGACCAGCTTGACGAAGTATTGCTGGAATTCAATTGCATCCTGAAGAAATATAAGATACAGAAGATCAAGACGATAGGGGATACTTACATGGCTGCAGGAGGTATCCCTGTAAAGAACATCACCAACCCGATACAGGTGGTCATGGCTGCCCTTGAGATGCATAGCTACCTGAAAAAGCGTTCGCAAGAGAGCGATGCACGCATCTGGAGCATGAGCCTGGGGATCCATACCGGTCCGGTTACGGCAAATATTTCAGGAAAAAAGAAGGTGAGTTATGACATAAAGGGTGATACTGTAAATATAGCACACAGGGTGCAGGGAGTAGGGGAGAACGGAAAGATCCTGATTTCGGTGATGACCTATGAGCTGATCAAGGAGTTTTTTAAATGTGAATATTTCGGCAAGCTGCCGGTGAAATACAAAGGAGATTTAGAGATGTTTGAAGTTGAGGGAATACGACCGGAGTATTCCAGGGATGGTGAAGGAGTTGAACCCAATGAGAAATTTGATACGAAGTTCAAGCTGATCCAGTTTACAGACCTGCAGGAGATCATCCTGGATAAACTGGAAAAGGAGCTGCCTCCGTATCTTTATTACCACAATGTGAAGCATACGGTAGATGTAGTCACCGAAGTTGAATTGATTGGATGGGCCGAGGGAGTCAGCGATGAAGAGATCCTGATCCTGAAGACAGCGGGGTTGTTCCATGACGCCGGACACACGATCAGTTACGACGAACATGAATACCACGGCACGCAATTGGCCAGGGAGTTCCTTCCGCAATATGGGTATACCGAAGAGCAAATCGACAGGATCTGTGATGTGATCATGGCAACGAAAATGCCCCCGGCTCCCAAAAACCTGTTGCAAAAGATCATCTGTGACGCTGATCTCGACTACCTGGGACGCAGCGATATGATCCCGGTTTCAAATACACTCTACAAGGAATTAAAGGAACAGGAGAAGATCGGAACGTTGAATGACTGGAACATGCTGCAGGTAAAATTCATCACCGGGCACCAGTATTTCACTCGTACTGCCCAGGCTCTCCGGGAGGTCAATAAACAAAAGCAGATCGAACGTATCAGGGAACTGATCAAAGAGTGATCATCCCAAATCAGTCGACCTTATTCAGGCATCGTCTAACTGCCGACTGCGAACTGCCCCTGCGAACCGCCCCCTGCGAACCGCCAACTGCGAACTGCCGACTGCGAACTGCCGACTGCGAACTGCCAACTGCGAACCGCCCCCTGCGAACCGCCCCCTGCGAACTGCCGACTGCGAACTGCCGACTGAACATAGCTCCTTGCCCCATAATCACTATATTTGTGAATATTGATACTTTGGCAAACAATTAACTAAAACTTCAACCAATGAAAATTTCTCCATTCAAGCCATTTCTATTGGTAATGGCAATTACCCTTACCACCTTCTCCTGCAAACAGCAGGCAAAACAGTCAGATGATAATTTACCCGCAAGGCCCAACATCATCTACATCCTCGCCGATGACCTCGGGTACGGTGACCTGGGCTGCCTTGGTCAGGATAAATTCGAGACCCCCCATATCGACCAGATGGCTGAAGAGGGGATGCTGCTGACGGAACACTATTCCGGTTCCACGGTATGTGCACCCTCACGTGCAGTACTCTTTACCGGACTGCACACCGGTCATGCTCCAATCCGCGGCAACAAGGGAATGAACGGCGGAGGGTACCCCATAGCTGATTCTATCCCGATGATGAGCGAAATGTTCAAGGAGCAGGGATACGTGACAGGAGCATTTGGAAAATGGGGGATGGGATACCCCGGGTCGGAAGGTTCACCTGAGAAGCGTGGATTTGATGAATGGTACGGCTACAACAGTCAGAAGCTGGCACATAATTTTTACCCGGAGTTCCTATGGCACAACGATCAGAAGGTCTTCCTCGAGGGAAATGCCAATGGAGGAACGGAGCAGTACAGTTTCGACCTGATCCACGACAAAGCAATAGAGTTCCTGGAAGCCCACAAGGACACTACCTTCTTCCTGTATCTCCCTTATACTGTTCCGCATGCGGAGTTGTTGGTTCCCGATGATTCGATCTTCCAATCATTTATCGGTAAATATCCCGAAACTCCCTGGGAAGGGGTGGATGATGGTCCAAGTTACAGGAAGGGACCTTATGGCTCACAGGAATATCCCCATGCTGCCTTTGCTGCAATGGTGACAAGGTTCGACATTGCAGTAGGTGAGGTGCTCAGCAAATTAAAAGAGTATGGTATTGAGGAGAATACCCTGGTGATCTTTACATCCGACAACGGGACACACCTGGAAGGGGGAGCTGATCCTGAATTTTTCAACTCCAACGGTCCGTTCCGCGGATACAAGCGGGACCTTTATGAAGGCGGTATCCATGTACCTGCCATCGCCTGGTGGCCGGGTACGATTTCAGCCGATACGAGCAGCGACCATGTGTCGGCCTTCTGG
>CAKZNC010000129.1 GCA_937129385.1 uncultured Bacteroidota bacterium | reverse complement strand
AAAAGATCAGTACCAAGTGGCTGAGAGCGAAAAGGCGGTCGATGACGCATATATCATGCATACAACAGCCATGAAAATGGGTTTTCCCGGGAACTTTGAGAGAGAACTGGCCGGGGCCATTGAAGGAATTGCCCTGTCGCACGGCGGACCTGTATCTTTCCCGATCATCCTGAGCATGGATGGACAGACCCTGCATAATCACGACCATGGCAACGAGTTGGTGGAAGGAAGATTGGTCGTGACAGATGCAGGTGCAGAGACCGCTTTGGGCTACGCTAGTGACATCACCCGTACATTCCCGGTGGGCGGAAAGTTTTCCTCCCGGCAGAAGGAGGTTTACGAGATCGTGCTGAAGGCAAACATGGAAGCCATTGAAAATTCGAAGCCCGGCGTGAAAAACCTGGATCTTCACCTGGGTGCTGCACGTACCATTGCCGAAGGACTCAAAGGCATGGGCGTCTTGAAAGGACAGGTAGATGATATTGTTGCAGCCGGTGCACATGCCCTGTTTTTCCCGCACGGACTCGGTCATATGATGGGGCTGGATGTCCATGATATGGAAGGACTCGGTGAGGATTATGTCGGCTACGGAGATTCGGTTCAGCGCAGCACACAGTTTGGACTTGCCTATCTCCGGATGGGCAGGGAGCTGGAACCTGGCTTCGTCTTTACCATTGAACCTGGTTGCTACTTCATACCCGCGCTGATCGAAATGTGGAAAGGAGAAGGGAAACACAGGGAATTTATCAATTACGACCGGGCAGAAGAATTGATTGGTCTTGGAGGAGTGCGGATCGAAGACGATGTACTGGTTACCGACACAGGTGCACGTGTGCTCGGAAAACCAATACCAAAAACTGTGGAGGAGGTTGAACAAACCATGCGCAGTTAATCGGTATCACTCAGATCAGGGAAGGTGTATGCTGAATATAATAAAGCACTTACGCGCATCGCGTAAGTGCTTGTTTTTTTATAAGAGAATGGTGCGTTATATCTTAGAATAGGCTTGCCTTAAAATACTCCCTGTTCAGACGAGAGATATTCGTCAGTTTAATTCCTTTCGGACACTCTGCTTCACATGCACCGGTATTGGTACAATTTCCAAATCCCAGTGCATCCATTTTGGCCACCATGTTGGAAGCCCTCCGTTTTGCTTCAACCCGCCCCTGCGGAAGCAATGCCAGGTGTGAAACTTTGGCCGAGACGAAAAGCATGGCAGATGCATTCTTGCATGCTGCCACACAAGCTCCGCAACCAATACAAGTTGCTGCATCCATTGAGAGATCGGCCTTCTCCTTCTCCACTGGAATTGAATTCGCATCAGGGGCATTCCCCGTATTTACGGAGACATAGCCACTTTCCTGTATGAGCTTGTCAAATGCCGAACGGTCCACCATGAGGTCCTTGATCACCGGGAAGGCCCTCGCCCGCCAGGGTTCAATGACAATAGTGTCGCCATCGTTGAATTTCCTCATGTGCAGCTGACAAACAGTAATCAGATCGTCCGGTCCATGCGGTCGCCCATTGATATACATACCACATGTACCACAAATGCCTTCCCGGCAATCATGGTCAAACACGACGGGCTCTTCGCCCGTGCCGATCAGCTCTTCATTCAGCACATCCAGCATCTCGAGAAATGAGCTGTCAGGCGAAATATCATGCAGTTCATAATCTACGAAAGCTCCTCTCTCCGAGGCGCTCTTCTGTCGCCATATTTTCAGTTTCAGATCCATGACGCGTTTATTTATAGTTTCTTTGTTTGACTTCGATCTCTTCAAAAACAAGCGGTTCCTTAATAAGCTCAGGCGCTTTGCTGTCCCCGCGAAAGTGCCATGTGGCAACATAATTGTATTTTTTGTCATCCCGCAGTGCCTCGCCCTCCTCAGTCTGGTATTCTTCCCTGAAGTGACCTCCGCATGATTCTTCCCGGTTTGATGCATCTTTTGCCATCAATTCTCCAAGTTCAAGGAAATCGGCTAGCCTTGAGGCTTTTTGCAGTTCAGGGTTCAGATCTTCAAATTCACCAGGAATGAAAAGGTCGCTGTAAAACTCATCCCTCAGTTTCCCGATCTCGGTGACCGCTTTATTCAGACCTTCCTTGTTGCGCGCCATCCCCACATATTCCCACATGATCTTTCCAAGGCGTTTGTGGAACGAATCCACCGATTTGGATCCTTTGATATTCATCAGCTTCTGCAGCCTGTCCAGTGTCTCTTTCTCTGCCTCGTCAAACTCCTTGATATCCGTGTCGAATCTCGGCGTGTTGATCTCGCTGGAGAGGTAGTCCTGAATGGTATAGGGCAGCACGAAATATCCATCAGCAAGTCCCTGCATCAATGC
>CAKZNC010000128.1 GCA_937129385.1 uncultured Bacteroidota bacterium | reverse complement strand
TATTCTGACCATCGACGGGGTGGGAGAGTGGTCCACGGCTTCCATTGGAAGGGCCAGCGGAAATTCGATCGAGATCTTGGAGGAATTGCATTTTCCACACTCGGTGGGACTGCTCTATTCGGCGTTTACCTATTACCTGGGTTTCAGGGTCAATTCCGGTGAATATAAACTGATGGGACTTGCACCCTATGGCATTCCCGATGCGGAGGAGACGATCAAATTTGAGCAATTGATCTGCTCAGAACTTATTGATATAAGAGAGGACGGGAGTGTCTGGCTCAACCCGGCGATGTTCAGGTACGCCACGGGCCTGCGGATGGTTCCTGACAGGAAGTGGAAACAACTTTTTGGTTTCGGCCGCCGGCTTCCCGACGAAGAGATCAGGCAGCATCACTGCAACCTGGCGTTTGCCATCCAGAAGGTCACAGAAGAGATCGTGCTGAAGATGGTGAAGCATACGGTTGCGCAAACCGGCCTGCGAGACCTTTGTCTTGCCGGAGGGGTAGCGCTCAACTGTGTCGCCAATGGCAGGATCCTCAGGGAGGGGATCGTGGACAACCTGTTCATACAGCCTGCGGCAGGTGATGCGGGTGGTGCCCTTGGAGCTGCTTACGCCGGATTGCACCTTTACAAAGACGTGGAGCGGAAGGTTGTAATACCTGATGCAATGCAGGGTGCGCTGCTCGGACCCTCATTTTCGGATAAGGAGATCAGGTCTGTCCTGCGGAGGAACGACGCCCCATTCAGCATATATAAAGATACAGAAGAGCTGGTAAGAAAGACTGCGGAGGCACTGGACGACGGGAAGGTGGTCGGCTGGTTCCAGGGAAGGATGGAATTTGGCCCGCGAGCGCTCGGCAACAGGTCAATCCTTGGGGATGCCAGGAACCCGGAGATGCAGAAAAAACTGAATCTTAAGATCAAATACCGTGAAAGTTTCAGACCTTTTGCACCCTCGACACTTGAAGAAGAGATGGGAGATTTTTACGATCTTCCCCAACCATCGCCCTATATGTTGCTGGTAGGAAATGTACGTGAAAAGCGGCGGAAAGCCCTTCCGGATGAATTTGCCGGGTTGCTTCCCATGGAACGGCTTTATGTCGAAAGGTCTGATGTCCCGGCCATCACCCACCTCGATTATTCGGCGCGGGTGCAAACGGTGCATAAAGAGACCAACCCGCGGTATTGGAAGCTGATCGACCGCTTCAGGGAGCAAACGGGCTGTGCAACCATTATCAATACCAGCTTCAATGTGCGCGGTGAACCCATTGTGCAGGGTCCCGAAGATGCTTATAAGTGTTTTATGAATACAGAAATGGATATCCTGGTCATGGAGGACTTCTTCCTGTTGAAGGAGGAACAGCCGGAGTGGGACAGGGAAAAACATCTGAAAAAATTTAAACCCGATTAATTATGAGTTTTGCGAGTGATTTACTAAAGTACCTGAGAGTGAGAAAGAAATGGTGGCTGCTGCCGGTCATCCTGTTTGTGCTGATCCTTGGGATCCTGCTGATCATCGGCACCAACAGTGCTGCAGGAGCATTTATCTATACACTTTTCTGAGATGGACAGAAACAGGTCAACTGAAACGATCCTGACCCTCTCACTGGCCCTGCTTGTTTTCTATTTCCTGCAGGACGGTGAGTTGCACTGGCTGCTACTGACTTCATTTGGGATCGGTGTGGCCGGACTCATCTCCAGGGGGTTCCGCCATGCAGCGCACGATGCATGGTTCTGGCTTGCCGATAAGGTCGGCTGGGTCATGTCCCGCCTGGTCCTGTCCATTGTATTCATCATCGTGGTGATCCCATTCGGATTCCTCTCAAGGGTTTTCAGGAAGGACCTCATGTACCTGAAGAAGGGCAGGGACTCTTATTACAAGCGCCGGGATCATATGTTTACCGCAAAAGACCTTGAAGATCCATGGTAGAAGGAGAGAATCACAAACGTAAAAAGACCGCATTGATCTTGAAGCGGGTGCTGGTTTCGGTGCTGATCTTTATCTTGCTGGACCTGGCAGCCGGACTGGTCCTGATCAGGGATAATTTTCAATCTTTCAGGACCGAAAGCCGGTACTATCATCACGGACTGCTGCCCAACAGGGAGACCATGGCGGCATGGGGATCATTGGTGTATCCATTTTACACCAACTCCATGGGGTTTGTCGATTCTGCAGCCTACCATGTTCAGCGGGAAACGGAAAATGAGCGGATCCTGATCCTGGGCGATTCCCATTCGGAGGGTGTTGGGGTTCCTTATCTGAAAACCTTTGCCGGCCGACTCTCCAGTATGTTGAAAAAGCACGATGTCGAGGTGCTGAATGCTTCCTGCATCAGTTACAGTCAGAAAATTGAGTATCTCAAAGCGAAGTACATTATCGAGGAACAAGGACTTGGATTTGATCACCTGTTTGTACTCGTGGATATTTCCGATATGCAGAACGAGTTGGTTTATGAGCATTTTGAACCAGCAGAAAGCAATCTGTTTAGCGACGGGTTGTTCAGTATCAAGTCATTCCTGAGGAGGCATTCTGCGATCTATCACCTGCTCTATTCCTATTTTCAGAACAGGAACAGTAAATCGTTTTTCGATACAGCCCAGCTGTTCGAAGAAAGCGGTACGGGGGAGCCCCCTTCCAACAGCCTGGAATTGTATGCCACCTTTTTCAGCGATTTCGATGACAATACGTTGCTTTCCAACCCACAGTTTCACGGGGTCTCTGAATGGTATTACGACGATTATTTCAGGGAGCTGGCTGATACGGGAATCGGCATGGCACAGGAGTATGTCCTGAAGCTGAAGTCTCTCTGTGAGGATCATGATATCAAGTTGACTATCTCCGTGCATCCCTGGCAAACGCAGATCATGAAGGGGAATTCCGAAGATTACTATACGAGGAAATGGGGGGATTTCTGCCAGGAGAACGGGATCGGTTTTGTGAACCTGTTTCCCCTGTTCATCAATGGTCAAAACCCGGTGCTTGTCAACAAGATGTACTATATTGTGAATGACAATCACTGGAATGAGTTCGGGCATGAAAAGGTAGCGGGGTATCTCCAGGAATACTTTGAAGAACATTTATTAGCGGGAGGTTCAAAATGAGACATCACTTACTGACATTGCTCTTTCTTGTGCTGGCTGGATGTGGATCTGCAGACCGCTCACTTGAGCTGTTGTCCGAACTGGACCCGGCAGATGAAATTGAGGGGTACCGGTTAAAGCTTGGTTACAGTGCACTTGTCATGGGTGACATGACAGATGCATCGCAGGGAAAGATGATCGTAGAGCGCCTGGTTGAGCTGACCGCCTGGGATGAGGCGAGGTATTGCGCGGGACACCTGCTGGAGGCCAACGGTCAGGATGCAACCCTGCATTATCTTACGGCAGTCTGCCTGCAAAACCAGTTCCAGTTAAAAAGGGCACAGGAAGAGATTAACCGTGCGGTTGCGCTGGATGCCGGGAATAAGAAATACCAGCAGGAAAAGGCCCGCATTGCCAGCCTGCTTGGCATTTGGCAGCAGATTGACTCGATAACAGATCTTTTGGCAGGTTCAGCTGACATGGCGCATTACAATGCAAGGGCCAGACTCCTGGTCTCAATGCGTAGGTTTCAGTCGGCCAACAATGATCTCAATAAGTCGCTTGCCGCAGACGCACAGAATGCGGAGGCCATTTACCTCAAGGGAATGGCATTGCTCTACTCTCATGAGTATGGTGGAGCGGTTGATCAGTTCAACCAGTTGTCCCAAATGGAACTGCCTGCCGAACAGGAGAAGTTATATGCGAAGTATGAAGAAGCGGCAGTGAAGTTGAGCAGTCTGGATGAACGCCTCAGGAGTGATCCGGGAGAAACGACGGTATACCTGGATTTCTCTCGCGAGCTGAGCCTGATCGGAGATTTTGGTCGTGCGCTGCACATGATTGAAAGTGGTCTTGGGATTTCTCCTGATGATCCCCGCCTGATCCAGGCGCGTATCCTGGTCTATGTACAACAGGGGGAGATGGAAAAAGCACGACAGGCTATACATTACCTGGAATCTTTGGGTTACCAGGCAGATCCACAGCTGAAAGAACTTCTCAACTAAAAGTTTTCAAATAACAAAAGGGGGACATTGCTGCCCCCCTTTTCATTGATTAACCTAATGTAATAGGATGATTATTTCAGTACTTTGAAAGCCTCTTTTGTGTTGTTGATCTTCACGATGTAAACTCCATCATTCAATTCAGACACATTCAATTCTCCAGTCACATTCTGTGCGGAAAGAACTTTCTGTCCGATGATAGAATAAACCTCAAGGTCAACAGCTGTATCAAATCCTTTCAGCCTCAGCATATCATTGTAGATATAAGCTTTGGTTTCTAATATCGGATCAGAAGTGCTGATACCAACAGGGTTGAATTCAGTTGTACCAAATTCAAGTTTACCCTGGTAGTATACCGCACAATAAGCGTCGTTTACACCGTTCCACCAACCTTTATATGCGTTACCATCAATTGTACCCCTTGATGATGGTTCGAAACTGATAATCGTCTCAACAGCAGGATCCATTGAAGCGACGTTTTCTGCTGTGTTGGTTCCCCATTCATCAATGTAGTATTTCAGATCAGCAAAATCCATCTGAAGTATATACCACGCTACACCATCAGTATCCAGAACATAAGCAACTTCTCCTATTTCATTTCCTGTTATGGGCACTGTCCAGTCACCTGTGGCACCTACTGACATTTCATTGGCACTGATTCCTT
>CAKZNC010000127.1 GCA_937129385.1 uncultured Bacteroidota bacterium | reverse complement strand
TGTGTCTGCATGGACAAAAAGGGAATCGGGTCCATCAACCTGAATCATCAGGGCACTGTCAGTCAGCGTGGCCAGCTCTTCCATTTCGTAATAGATCCCGTGATTGCCTTTCAGGTATACATTTTGCGCTGAATCGAATAGTTCGACGTTTGATTCGGCGCGTCCAAATCCCGTATCCCGTTCGTAATACAGCGTGTCTCCCCTCAGGGTTCTGCCCTCCCGTTTAAGGAAGGCATTTTTATCCAGCAGGGAGATGTCCTTGTCTGTGTCGTACCAGCCTCCTTCACAGTAAAGGTAGTTGTCTTCCCCGATGATCTCCGTAGGGCCATAAAAATAGGAAACACCAGTTACTGTATTGTATTTCAATGTATCGGAATAGATGGTGTAATCGGGATTGATGATCACCACGCTGTCTTTGAAATAAAATACCTCAGTGTTTGTATAGTAATACCCCTGGCCACTTGTAAGTTCATTGTCACCCTCATTGATCACGCCACCGTCAAGGTAGTATGCGATCTCGGTTTCCCTGTTATAATCAAGATGATCGGTGACCAGGACCGTGCTGTCGTCGATCAGTTTCACATTGTTACGAATCTGTGCGATCTTGGTTTTTCCCTCATAATGTGCTTTATCGCCATAAAGGAAAAGGGTGTCTCCCTGCTCGATTGTCACATTGCTGAAGGCATCCATCGAATAAGTTTTGGTATAGTAATAGGCTGAGTCGCAACTCATGATCGCATCGTCATGTTTCAACTGCACATTTCCCAATAGTTTCAGTGCACCCTTCCCCAGCGATTTATCTGGTCCGCTCAGGTCTGCATTCAGGATCTCGATCTGCGTGGTTTGTTGTGCAGGAAGCGCATTGAATGCCAGCAGAAGCAGGAAGATTGCCGGGAGGATCTTTCCCAGGAGGTCCGTTTTAATGTCGCTGCCCATTACAGGTCTGAAAGTGCATTGGAGTTGTCACATTCTTCGAACGAATTATCGATCCTGACGTAGGTTTTTTCTCTTTTCTCCTCGAACCACTCCTGCATGATCTGATTTTGTTTTTCAGACATGGCCATATTCTGAAGCAGGAGGTAGTCCTGTTTCAGGTTGGCACGGTGTGGTTCCGTACGGGAGATGAGTTTGATCATCTTGTAACACAGTGTTCCTCCATCATCTGTCGATTCGTAGGGTTGGGAGATCTCGCCTACCTCCATCTCCCTGATTGTATAATAGTCTTTGGTTTCGAGCTGGTCATACTTGAAGGTTGCCGCACTGTTTTGCGGGTTCACAACAAGACCGCCATTCGCACGTGTATCATCATCTTCAGAATGAATGATGGCTGCGATATGAAAGGTCATGGAATCCTGCTCGATCAGTGTCTTGACGCTGTCAAGTTTAGCCAGTGCCTTTGCCCTGGCCGCCGCATCAACCTTCGGTTTCAGGAGAATGTGCCTGGTGTTGACCCGGTCCCCCCTTCGTTCTATGCTCTGGATGATGTGATAGCCGAAACTTGATTCAACGATCTTGGAGACCTGTCCCTCTTTCAATGCCCAGGCTGTTTCAACGTATGCCGGGTCGAGCTCTGATTTTGACCGAAAGCCGATCTCCCCGAAGTTTGTTGTGGCTGAAGGGTCATCAGAGTAGAGGATGGCAAGGGTAGACATACTTTCTCCATTCATGATCCTTTCCCTGAGTTCCAGCAATCTTTTTTTGACCTCGAAGATGGATTTTTCATTCACAGGTGGGTAGGCCACGATCCTTGCGATCTTTACTTCTGATTCGATAAAGGGGATGCTGTCTTTCGGGATCGACCTGTAATAGGATTTTACATCCGAAGGTGTGATCTTGATGTCACCAACCACAGTTTGCTGTACCTGTTGGGTGATCATCATCTCCCTCATGGTCTTTTGGAGGTCTTCCCGGATATCAAATATCGATTTTCCAAAATATTCCTCCATCTCCTCCTCGCTTCCGAACTGACTGATGAACATATTGAGCCTGGACTCCATGGACAATTCGACCTGGGCCTCCGAAACTTCGATACTGTCGATCTTTGCCTGCGTCATCAATAGTTTCTGCTCGATAAAATAATTCAGGATATCACACTTGATCCCTTCCGGCACGTATGCCTGGTTCATTTTCATCTGCAGGTACTGCTGCTCGATGTCTGACTGCAGGACGTGAAAATCTCCCACAACAGCCACAACGCGATCCAGAATAAAGGATTTGTCCTGTGATTTTGCCTTCTGGAACGAGAGCAAAGTGATGAGGATGACCGATATATATGTAAATTTCTTCATTGATTCAATAGATTTCAAATTGATTGCGGTTTGCACCATCGTTGTATACCTGGTTTTCCAGGTTGTTGTAGAACTGGATCTTGCGTTTGTTCAAGAGGATGCTCCTGATGTCGTTCCTGACAAGTTCAATGGGTTTGACATCTCCCTCCGTTTTGTATTCCTGGATATGCACAAAATAGTGATAGAGAGAATCACTGGTTTCGATATTCCGATTGTACCTCAGGAACCTGTCGGGCTGTGAAATTTTCAACGGAACCTGTTCCATCAGGTTCTTAAAATAGACCCATGAATTGTCAAACATGTCAAACTTTTCCGCGTAGTTGATGCTGTACTTCTCCAGGTTGTCCAGGTCTTCAGGTTCTCCTGACCGGCTCCAGCTTCTGACCCGGGCGATGTTCGGTGCAGACAGTGGAACCTTGACAAAGGATGCTTTTACAATGACATCGCTGAGGATGAAGTTGTTGACATTGTTTTCATAATAATCCCTGATCTCGGCAGCTTTTACAGTAGTGTCGAGTTTTTGCTGCAGCAACTTCTGACGGTATGAGTAGATCAGCAGTGAAGACCTGTATTCCTCGATCTTTTTCTCCACATCTTTCTGTTCTTCTGTAAGTGCCACTTCTGCCCGGTTCAGCATCAACTGGTTCCTGATCCAGGTGTCGATGTAACTTTTTGAGATCACGATCGAATCCTGGGAGGAGGATTCTTCAGGGATGACCTCGGCCAGTTCGGAACGGTACAGGTAGGTGTCAAAAACCCTGGCTACCGGCTCCTTCTTATTGTCGGATTTCTCAATGAGACTGCATCCCGCCGGCAGGATCGATACCAGGGAAATGATCAGGGGTATGAAATATCGCTGTATCAATCCTGTTTCACTTTTGAGAGTAATTCCCTGTTAACATCGATCTTATATTTCTGCTTCAACTCTTTGATCCATTGTTTTTCCAGGTAGTCCTGGTAATCTGAAGTAACAAGTCCGCGTGTCTCATCCAGCGCTTTGGGCATAGGACCCAGCTTTTCGGTGGTGATCACAAAATTGGATCGCCCGTTCTCCTTGTAGACCTGCCCGACGCCGAGATTCCCGTTCAGTGCATCCACTTTTTCATTCTTGCCTTCCTCAACTGCGAATTCCTCAACAGTGATGCAGTCGATGGTATCATTGTCACAGAATTTTTTATTCAGCTTCTCAACATCCCAGCGGCCGTTGGCAATCCTGGCGCTTTTTTTCAGCACGTCACCAATATTCACGGTACTGTCGGCTGAAACGATCAGCCCCTTCATTCTTTCATCCCACATATAGTCTTCCCTGTGATTTTCAAAAAATTCCGCGAGTCCGGTTGAGTCCTCAACGGCTTTTGTCCAGACCTTGCGGTCCATCAGTTCGAACAGTAAAATTCCATCGTGATATTCCTGAAGGATGTACCTGTATTCAGGGAACCTCTCAGGCAGGCTCTCTTTCTCGATTGCGAGCATGTATTCCTCCAAAAAGCGGTTAAAGACAATGTCGACGTAGTTCTCGATCGGAATGGGACCACGTTTCCGCTGGACAGAATCGAGGTGCCTGATGAATCTTCCCACTGAGACAGCATGTCCTGTAATTGTGAACAGATACTGGTCATAACCACTGGTATTGATGTATGGATCCCACTCATCGCGATAGATGGAGGAGTCGACAATTGTATAGAGGCGCTCGTAGTTTGCTTCATTCAGACCATAATTATATTTTTCCTTGAGTTTATCAAGGAAACGCTGTCTTTTTACCCTGTCACGGTCACCTTTCAGCGCTTTTGACTGGAGGGTGGATTCCATCTCTTCATAGGTACCGATTCCTTTCTTGTCGAGCAGTTTGATGATGTGCCATCCATAATAGGTCTTGAAGGGCTCTGTTATATCACCGGGATTTTCCAGTGAAAATGCTTTTTGTTCGAATTCACGGATCATGCGACCTGTTCCGAACAAAGGAAGCTCACCTCCTTTGGCCGCGCTGTTCCTGTCGTCACTGTATCTCCGTGCAAATCCCTCGAATGGATGTCCCATTTTGAGGCTGTCTGAAATAGCCATCGCTTTCTCCCTTGCGGTTACCTGGTCTTCCCTTGACATATCTTCCGGGGTACGGATAAATATGTGGGCAACTTTCACCTGGCCAACTGCAGGGCGTTCATCATGCTTTTTAATGATGTGGTATCCATGGAGGGTTCTCACAGGCATGGAGACTTCACCAACCTCCAGTTCGTAGGCGGCAGACTCAAAGGGATAGAGCATCATGAAAACGGTGAAATATCCGAGATCGCCTCCATTCACGCGTGCCCCGGGGTCTTCGGATGTGGCACGAGCCACCTCGGAAAAATCTTCGCCGTCAAGGATCCGCTGCCTGATCTCCAGTGCCCTGTTGTATCTTGCGAGCGTGTCTTCAGGAGAAGGCTGACTACTCATTCCGAGCAGGATGTGACTCACATGGATGTCGGTCTGCATTCTTTCATATGCCTCCTTCATCAGCATTTCACGGGTCTCTTCATCTGTCATATATGGTTTTGCAAGTTGATCCTTATAGGTATTGAATTCCCGGATGAATTCCCCGGTTGTATCCAGACCCATTTTCTCAGCTTCGATCACCTTCAGCTTGAAATTGATGAACATATCTAGATACTCCTCCGGAGTTTGCTGATTGCTGGTGATTGCATTGTTATTCTTATTGTAAATCCTTTCAAATTCATCGAGCGTGATCTCCTTGTCACCAATTGTCATAAGTATATCCTGACCTGTTGAAGAGATGAACAAACCGTTCAGTAAAAAGAGAGCCAGAAGAATCCGTAATCTTGCCATGGTTTTTAGTATTTTGTCTGGTTATGAAACGTTTTATTTAAGAGCTTATTATCTGCTGTAGTTTGGCGCTTCCCTTGTGATGGTCACGTCATGTGGATGACTTTCGGTAACGCCTGCATTGGTTACCCTTACAAATCTTGCCTGTTGCAGGGCGGTGATGTCGCTGGCGCCACAATATCCCATACCTGCCCTGAGTCCGCCGATCATCTGGTAAATGACCTCGTTCAGGGAGCCTTTGAATGGAACCCTGGCTACAATGCCTTCCGGTACCAGTTTATTGATGTCGTCCTCCACATCCTGGAAATAGCGGTCTTTTGATCCCTGTTGCATTGCTTCAACTGACCCCATCCCCCTGTACGACTTGTATTTTCTGCCGTTATAGATGATCGTTTCACCAGGTGATTCCTCAACACCTGCAAAAAGTGAACCGGCCATGATCGTACTGGCGCCTGCCGCAAGTGCCTTGACAATATCACCTGAATACCTGATCCCGCCGTCGGCGATCACCGGTACCTGGTGCTTTGAAGCTACTTCGGAGACATCGAATATGGCTGTGAGCTGGGGAACGCCAACACCAGCAACTACGCGTGTGGTACAGATCGAACCTGGTCCGATTCCCACTTTCAGTGCGTCCGCACCGGCATCGATCAACGCTTCGGCTGCTTCTGCAGTGGCGATGTTCCCCACGACAATGTCGATGTTGCTGAATTTTTTCTTGATCTTCCTGCAGGTTTCGATCACCCCCTTGGAATGTCCGTGAGCGGTATCGATGACCACAGCATCAACCCCGGCCTCCACGAGGGCCTGCACATTGCTTTCAACATCACCCGAAACACCTACTGCGGCGGCGACACGAAGCCTGCCTTTTGAATCCTTGGCAGCATTTGGCCTGTCTTTTGATTTGGTAATATCCTTGTAGGTGATCAGTCCGATCAGCTTGTGATCCTTGTCCACCACGGGGAGTTTCTCGATCTTATGTTGCTGCAAAATCTTACCTGCCTGTGCAAGATCTGTATTCGGTGTGGTGGTGATGATGTTTTCACTGGTCATCACTTCCCCGACCGACCTGCTCATGTCCTGCTGGAATCTCAGGTCCCTGTTGGTCACGATGCCGATCAGTGTATTTTCATCATTCACGACCGGGATCCCTCCGATCTTATATTCTTTCATCAGGGTCAACGCATCCTGCACCGTACCATTCTTGCTGATCGTAATGGGTTCATGGATCATTACGCTTTCAGCCCTCTTCACTTTCCGCACCTCCATGGCCTGTTCCTCAATGGTCATGTTCTTATGGATGACCCCAATTCCTCCTTCACGGGCAATGGTAATTGCAAGTCGGGCCTCAGTGACGGTGTCCATCGCGGCAGAAACGACCGGTGTGTTCAGCATAATATTTCTTGAGAAGCGGCTGCTTAATGAAACCTCCCTGGGCAGTACCTCTGAAAATGCCGGACGGAGCAGAACATCATCGAAGGTGAGACCTTCGGATTGTATTTTCTTTTCTGTGAAAGACATTTTATGTTTATTTGATTAATTTTAAATGTGGCAAAAATACAAAAAAAAGTCAATTAACCGGCTATTTTTCAAGGGTTTAAGAATTGTTAACAATTGAAGCGCATGAACTTGATAGTCAGTGATATATGAGTATATACACAGATATACTGAAACAATTCTGGGGATATTCGGAATTCAGACCGTTGCAGGATGAAATTGTGGAGTCAGCCGGAAACGGAATCGACACCCTTGCATTGATGCCGACGGGGGGCGGCAAGTCCATTACGTTCCAGGTGCCGGCACTTGCAAAGGAGGGGATCTGCCTGGTGATCACGCCGCTGATCGCACTCATGAATGACCAGGTCGCACACCTGAAGTCAAGGAATATCAAGGCACTTGCGATACATAGCGGAATGACCCGGAATGAGATAAGTATTGCACTTGACAATTGTGTTTTCGGGGATTTCAAATTCCTGTATCTCTCACCGGAGCGTTTGATGACCGAGCTGTTCAGGGTGCGGGTGCAGCAGATGAATGTCAACCTGGTCGCGGTGGATGAGGCGCACTGCATATCACAATGGGGGTATGACTTTCGGCCTTCCTACCTGGAAATATCAAAGCTCAGGGAGCTGCTCCCCGAAGTGCCTGTGGTGGCACTTACTGCAACAGCAACACCACGTGTGGCAAAGGACATCATAGAGAAGCTCGCTTTCGGGAAGCCGCATATTTTGAAAATGAGCTTTGAGCGGAAAAACCTTTTGTACATGGTGCGAAAGACGGAAGACAAATACAGGGAGGTGCTGAAGATCAGCCAAAAGGTAGATGGTACAGGTGTGATCTATGTGCGGAACCGCCGTAAAACAAAGGAAGTTGCGGAATTGTTGCAGGGCAACGGGCTCAGTGCAACACATTACCACGCCGGACTGAAGTATGAGCACAGGTTGCAAAAACAGAAGGAGTGGCAATCGGGAAAGATCCGCATCATGGTTTCCACCAATGCGTTTGGGATGGGTATCGATAAACCTGATGTCAGGTTTGTCCTGCATTTTGATCTTCCGGATTCTCCCGAGGCCTATTTCCAGGAGGCGGGGAGGGCAGGCCGGGATGGCAAAAAGGCCTGGGCTGTGTTGTTGTATAACCAGGCCGACAAGCGGCAGGTGGAACAACGTATCGATGTAAATTTCCCTGGCTTTGCCGAGATCAGGGAGATCTACAACGCTCTGTTTAATTACCTGCAGGTGCCAGTCGGGGCAGGCAAGGGGATGTCATTTGACTTCATCCTGGGAGATTTTCTCTCGCGTAACAAATACAATGCGCTTGTCGTGGCAAGTGCACTGAATATACTTTCCCGCGAGGGTTACCTGGATATTACAGATGAGATCAACAATCCATCGCGAATGCATTTTACCATCGGGCGTGATGAGCTGTACAGGTTCCAGGTCGGCAATCCCGAGTTTGATGCCTTCATTAAACTTTTGCTGCGTTCCTATACGGGTCTGTTTTCACAATATGTGGCATTCGACGAAGCTACGCTTGCCAGGCGGGCAAAAATCACAAGGGACCGGGTTTACCAGTACCTGAAGAAACTTGCCAGGCTAAAGGTGATCAGTTACATTCCGAAGAAACAGAACCCGGTAGTTACACTGATGGAGGAGCGACTGGACCAGAAAAATATCCATCTTTCGGCAGACCGGTACAAGTTCAGGAAAGAGAGGTTCTGCGAACGGATCGGCGAGATGCTTGAATATGCCGACAATGACCACAAATGCAGGGGGCAGTTTTTGCTGACCTATTTCGGGGAGAGGGATGCAAAGCGTTGTGGACAATGTGATGTCTGCCGTTCCGGAGAGAAGGTGATAGAAACCGGAAAGGAAAAGGGGGTGACCCGGACAGCATTGCTGAAAGTACTTGGTGACGCACCCCTGGATCTTGACGGACTGGTTGACCGGCTGGGAGACGAAGAGGAGCTGGTCAGGCTGCTGGAGGAGCTGCAGGAGGAGGGAAGGGTAGTTCGTGGAGATGACCTCAGGTTCGTTCTCAGGTAGTTAACTGCATGATCGGGGAATATTCCTATTCTTTTTCTTATTTTTGCAGCATGAAACCTTCATCATTGGTAAAAGATATTGCAACAGATTTAATCATAAAGCTTTAACCAAAAAATCCATTTGTGAAAGATCATGATGAAATACAGGGCAAAGGGGTATATGCGCCGGAGGTCCTTGAATTCGTAAGATCGGCCAATAATTATTGCAGCTGGCTGGAAGAGGCATCGGAGATGAAGCCGACAGATTTTATCAGTGCTTCTCTCCGCCTGCTGTCCGGCGTCTACCAGAGCGCAGTGGCAGTGGAACGCACCGAACCTATGCTTGAAACCGGGAATGAGAGATTTGTGACCGAGCAGGACTGGTCGGGCATCTACCAGGCGGTGCTGCAACTCCTGGGCAGGCACAATGCATACCTGCGGATTGCAGACGGGGAGGAGTATGACCGGTCCGACCTTGTTTCGCACAATATATCGGAAGATCTCGCAGATATATACCAGGACCTCAAGGATTTCACGCTTCAATACAGGCAGGGGATCGAGGAGATCATGAATGATGCGGTCTTTGAAGTGATGGACAATTTCGACAATTTCTGGAGTGAAAAACTTCTCCATGCACTGCAGGCCCTGAACAAGTTATTTATCAGCAGGACCGATCCGCTGGAGGAGATGGAAAACCCGGTGGATCCGGCGGAGGACGAGGATGTTCCGAAATATGACAATTCATTTTTTACCAGGTTGCAGGATCAAAACGAGGAGGACATTTAATGTTTCAGAGTGAGATTGCAAAAGAGGAGATCAACAAACTTGAGGTAAGGCAATTTGAGGGTGAGATCAGGGTGATTGAAGACCATGATACGTTCCGTAAAGAGATCAGGGAGATCCGCAAATATGAGGTCCTTGGTTTTGATACCGAGACCAAGCCGGCATTCAGAAAAGGGGTAAACAATAAAATTGCCCTGATCCAGATTTCCAACAGCGATGTGGCCTGGCTGATCAGGGTCAACAAAATAGGAGTACCTCTTGAACTCAGGGAGCTGCTTGAGGATGAATCCCTCCTCAAGATCGGAGCAGGACTGCTGGACGATATGAAAAGGCTCCGGAAGGTTACAAGGTTTGAACCGGGCGGATTCCTCGATCTGCAGAAATACGTGGAGGCCTTCCAGATCGACTCCAAGAGTCTGAAAAAAATGGTGGCCATCGTCCTGGGATACAAGATCTCAAAATCACAACAGATGTCCAACTGGGAAGGGGATGTGCTTACCGAAAAGCAGCAACGTTATGCTGCAACGGATGCCTGGGTGTGCCTTGAGATCTATAATACTTTACGAAATTCGATTCATATAACCAACCATGAGTGAACCTGTTAAGGTCGTTTTGAAATCCGGCAAGGACCAGTCGGTCCGCAGAAGACATCCCTGGGTATTCTCGGGTGCAATTAAGAAAATATACGGACAACCCGAGGAAGGTGGACTTGTGGATGTCTATGACAATAAGGATGAGAAACTGGGGACAGGCCATTACCAGGATGGTTCCATTGCCGTCAGGCTCCTCAGCCTGGGGCAGGGTGAGATCGGGCATGACTTCTGGCAGGGGATGATCCGCAAAGCCTGGCATCACAGGACCAGGGAGGGCGTTTATGCGCCGGGAATTACCAATGTGTTCCGACTTGTGAATGCTGAAGGGGACGGTCTGCCCGGCCTGATCATCGATTATTACAACGGAGCCGCCGTGATCCAGGTACACTCTTCGGGGATGTTCCGAAACCTGGACACCATTGTCGAAGCGCTTCGTTCGCTGGAAGGACTCCCGGTTGATACGATCTATCACAAGAGTAAGAATACGCTGCATGAGAAACCCGGGATCAAGCCCGTTGATGAACTCCTTTTCGGGTCGCGCACCGAGGGCGAGGTTCTTGAGTATGGTCATGCTTTCCGGGTCAACTGGGAGCGAGGACAAAAGACCGGATTTTTCATTGACCAGCGGGAGAACCGCCGGCTGCTTCAGACTTATGCAAAGGGGCGCGATGTCCTGAATATGTTCTGCTTCTCCGGCGGGTTCAGTGTCTATGCGCTCTCCGGCGGCGCAAACCGCGTGGATAGTGTGGACAGCTCGGGCCATGCGATCGACCTGACAAGGGAGAATGTGGAGATGAATTTCCCTGGGTCGGATAAGCATGAGGCCATGGCAACAGATGCATTCAAATACCTCCAGGAGGTCGACGGGAAATATGACCTGATCATTCTTGATCCTCCCGCATTTGCCAAGCACCAAAGGGTCCTGAACAATGCCTTGCAGGGATACAAGCGTCTGAATCAGAGAGCTATCGAGGGGATCAGGAAAGGGGGATTGCTGTTCACTTTCAGCTGCTCCCAGGCGGTAAGCAAGGAGAATTTCAGGAAATCGGTTTTTGCTGCATCGGCAAACACCGGCAGGAATGTCCAGGTATTGCACCAGGTGTCACAACCAGTTGATCACCCTTTCAGTATTTATCATCCTGAAGGAGAATATCTCAAGGGAATGGTATTAAAGGTTGAATAGGCCTGTTGATCATAGCAACTTACCGACACCTATTGTCGTTTTGCCGGAATTTAACAGGAACGAAAAGAATCGCCTGTAATTTTTCCTGTAACTTTCATACATTCATATCGTCTTACAGACAATATAGTTCAAAAACCAATCCTGAAAAATGATGAAAAGAGCACTAATTTCAATTTCAATTCTTTCTATGCTGATCGCGCAGTCCTGTGTGTTTGACCTGGACAATGGAATCAGCGGAAGTGGGAACGTCAAGTCGGAAGTCATCAATGTAGATGGCTTTACCGGAATCCATGCAAGTTCGGGTATCGACGTCATACTTTCCCAGGGTGATTATTATGTGGAGGTGATCGCAGATGAAAATTTGCATGAATATATAACTGTCGACAGGGAAGGTAAGATACTGCGCATCGGATCGGAGAAAAATATCTACCGTGCAGAATCCAAGGTGGTGAAGGTAACGCTTCCGGAGCTGACAGATATAAAGATCAGCAGCGCAGGGGATATAGAGGCCGACACAGATTTTAAATGTGAAGACCTTGATATATCGATCAGCAGTGCCGGCGACCTTGACCTGGATGTGGATGCAAAAGACATCAGGATCTCCATCAGCTCCAGTGGTGACTGTGACCTCAGGGGGACTGCCAGAGAACTGAAAGCAAAACTTTCAAGTGCAGGTGACCTCAATGCCTTTGACCTGGAAGCAGATTATGTTTCCGTGAGTGTTTCCAGTGCCGGTGATGCAAAGGTTACGGCCAACAAGGAGATCGAAATGTCGGCATCAAGTGCCGGAAATATCTATTACAGGGGTGATGGCAAGGTGTTGCGGAGCAACAGTTCCAGTGCAGGGAGCATAATCAGGCGTTAGGTGTTTATCTGCAGAAAATCCATTCGTCTTTACCTGACAGTGAAGCATTGAAGTAGTACCCATCATCGTCAAAGGCTTTGATCTGCTCCGGATCATCGATCCGGTTACGGATAATGAATCGAAGCATCATCCCCCTGGCTTTCTTGGCATAAATGGTTACATTCCGGAAACCGTCTCCATCCTGTTCCCTGAAAACCGGTGTGATGATCCAGTAAGGGAAGTTCTTCGGATCAATGGATTTGAAATACTCGTTGGATGCCAGGTTGATCAGGACTTTCCCCCGGGTCTCAGCCGTAAGTTTCGAGATTTCACCGGGAATGGTATCATTCCAGAAATCATAGAGGTTACTGCCGGAAGGATTTTGCATTTTAGTCCCCATTTCAAGGCGGTAGGGAAGGATGAGGTCAAGCGGACGAAGCACTCCGTAGAGGCCGGAAAGTATCCTGACCTGTTCCTGGGCGTATTCCAGGTCTTTCTTTTCCAGGCTCCTGGCCTGCAATCCATTGAATACTTCGCCTGAAAATGAAAGCATGGCACGCAAGCCTTCACCAGGGATGTGCCGATCAGTCTTCCACGCAGCGATTCTTTCAAAGTTGGCATGCGCCAGCTTGTCACTTATTTTCATAAAAGAACGGAGTTCGGCAGGAGACAGCACCTTTAACAAGGTCATCAGCGTTTCGGCCTGATCCAGGAAGCCGGGAACGGTTTGAATGGTGTTGACATGGTGTGGTGAAGTATCAATTGTCTTGGCAGGTCCCAGTACTGTTAACATCTGAAAAAGTTAACCAAGATAACTCTTGAGTATTTTACTTCTGCTGGTATGTTTCAGCCGCTTGATTGCTTTCTCCTTGATTTGCCTGACGCGTTCCCTGGTAAGATTGAATTCCTCTCCGATCTCCTCCAGCGTATGGGGGTGTTTACCATTCAGTCCGAAGTAGAGCCTGATGATACTGGCCTCCCTGTAGGTGAGCGTTGAAAGCGCTCGTTCAATCTCTTTACGAAGAGAGTCGTTGAGAAGACCTTTGTCGGGACTTGGCGTATCGGCATTCAGTAAAACATCATACATGTTTCCATCTTCGCCGTCCAACAACGGTGCATCCATTGATACGTGTCTTCCGGAACTCCTGATGGCTTCCTTTACATCTTCAGGGGCTATTTCAAGTACTTTTGCAATTTCAAGAACTGTGGGTTCCCGCTCAAACTTTTGTTCCAGTTCGGCGAAAGTCTTATTGATTTTATTGATCGAACCGATCTTGTTCAGAGGTAATCGCACGATCCTGGCCTGTTCGGCCAGGGCCTGCAGGATAGATTGCCTGATCCACCAGACTGCGTAGGAGATGAACTTGAACCCCCTGGTCTCATCGAACCGCTGCGCAGCTTTGATTAACCCAAGGTTGCCTTCATTGATCAGGTCGGGCAGACTCAATCCCTGGTTTTGGTATTGTTTTGATACAGAGACCACGAAACGGAGATTGGCCTTAATAAGCTTCTCCATCGCCTGTGCATCTCCTTTTTTAATACGGCGAGCAAGTTCGACCTCCTCTTCGGCAGAGATCAGGTCAACTTTACCGATTTCATGCAGGTACTTGTCAAGGGAGGGAGTTTCCCTGTTGGTCACCTGCTTGATAATCTTTAGCTGTCGCATACAGAGTGGTTTGGTGGAGGGTTAAACAGTGACTTTTTCTATTATTCCATGGTAAGATTACAAAAAAGTATTCAAAATTCACTATTTATTTTCTGCTATAGAACAAGATAATGCTGTAATTGGTCAAATTGGTGACCAGTATGCTGCGTGGTGATAGCTGGCTAATAATCAGACCGTTATGATTGGTCATTAACATAAAACCTTACTGTGAGTTCCTCAGAATGAATTGGTTAGAGCTGGATATGGTCATCAAAGAATGTGAATTTTATTTTGAGAATCGGTGAGAATTCTTTATTATTGCATCGAATTTCCAGGTGAAAAAATCCCTGAAACTTTTCTAATTATTTCCTTTTCTTATTTTAATCCACACATACATTATTTTATATGTACGATATTCTTGAATTGAACAAAAAGCTACTTGCTGAATTGCGAGATATTGCTAAGGAGTTAAAGATCAAGAGGGTAGAGTCCTATCGCAAGCAGGACCTTATCTACAAGATCCTTGATATGCAAGCCATTGTAGCTTCGGAAGCTAAAGCCTCCAAAAAAAATGAAAAACCTTCACGTGAAAAAGCAGCTGCGAAGAATGATCCGAAGGCAGAAAAAAATGAACAGCCCGAACGGAAGAAACGCCGGGGGCGTCCGCCAAAAAATGCTAAACCTGAAAATATACAGGGGGATGACAACAGGCAGCCACAGGATAAGAGAAATGCGCCGGACAGTCGGAAGCAGGATGGCCAGCAGCCGGACAACCGCCAGCCGGACAACCGCCAGCCGGACAACCGCCAGCCGGACAACCGCCAGCAGGATAGCCGGAAACAGGACAACCGGAAGAAAGACATTCCACAGCAGGACAACCAGAAGCCGGACAACCGCGGCCAGAATCCTCGCAAGCAGGATCCTCGTGCACAGCAGCAGGGTGGTCAGCAACAAAATGATCACCGCAGGCCTGAACGCGATCATTCCAGGCAAAGGGATGATCAGCACGGCAGGAAGGGTCAGCCGAATGATCGCGATAACCAGCGCAAGCAACATTATAACAAAGGGGATCGTAATGACAGGTATCATGACCGTAACCAGGATCAGAAGCAGGAGCGCAGGGCAGTAGACAAGTATGATTTTGAAGGGTTGATCATCAACTCAGGTGTTCTTGAGATCATGCCGGACGGGTATGGATTCCTTCGTTCTCCGGATTACAATTACCTGAATTCACCAGACGATATATATGTATCCCAGAGCCAGATCAAATTATTCGGACTCAAAACAGGGGATAATGTAACGGGTGCAATCAGACCTCCCAAAGAGGGGGAAAAATACTTTCCACTGATCAAGGTGGAAGAGATCAACGGGCGTAGCCCGGATTATATCCGTGACAGGGTGCCATTTGATTACCTGACACCGCTTTTCCCGGACGAGAAATTCTCACTTGTGGGAAATGGACATTTTGATCTCTCGTCCAGGGTGGTCGATATGTTCGCCCCCATAGGAAAAGGACAACGTGGCCTGATTGTCGCACAGCCCAAAACTGGTAAAACTGTATTGCTGAAAAATATTGCCAACGCAATTGCGGCCAATCATCCTGAAGTATATATGATGGTATTGCTTGTCGATGAGCGCCCGGAAGAGGTGACTGATATGGCAAGAAATGTTGATGCCGAGGTGATCTCATCGACCTTCGATGAACCCGCAGAACGCCATGTAAAAGTGGCAAGCATCGTGCTTGAAAAGGCTAAAAGACTTGTTGAATGCGGACATGATGTGATGATACTGCTTGATTCGATCACAAGACTTGCACGTGCATACAATACCGTGTCTCCGGCATCAGGTAAGGTGCTTTCAGGTGGTGTGGATGCCAACGCACTGCACAAGCCCAAGCGATTCTTCGGAGCTGCAAGGAACATTGAAGGCGGAGGTTCACTTACCATCCTGGCAACGGCTCTCACCGAGACCGGTTCAAAGATGGATGATGTGATTTTCGAGGAATTTAAAGGTACCGGTAACATGGAATTACAACTGGACCGGAAACTTGCGAACAAGCGTGTCTGGCCGGCCGTGGATCCGAACCTCTCAAGCACACGACGCGAAGACCTGCTGCTTGACAAGCCAATGATGGACAAGATCTGGATCCTCAGGAATTACCTGTCAGATATGAACCCCGTGGAAGCAATGGAGTTCTTGCGGGACAGGATGAACAAGACCTCCACCAACGAAGAGTTTCTGATCTCCATGAACAGCGGCTGATTGCAGCCTCTTCGGATGAAATAAGATATCCTTTAGATCAGATAGTATGATTAGATTTAAAGTAAATGATAGGGGGGCGGAATTCATTCCGCCCTTCTCTTTATAATAAGTTGTTTCTCTTGCCTCAAAAAATGGTCGAAACAGACCCTAAAACCAGGGGGTCGTAATGGAAAAATGACGGACTGTAAAACGGAACCTGTCACCCTATTTGAAATGATTTTATATTACTTTAAATCACCTCCAAAAACCCTGCAAATCCAACCAAAAATTATAATTTTGTTTGTCCAATAACAATAGAGTTAAATAGTTGTAATTTAAATACTTAAGTTTTAGAATATGACAAGCAAAAAGAATTTTATCACCTGTGATGGTAACTATGCCGCTTCGCACATTGCATACATGTTCAGTGAAGTCGCTGCCATTTACCCCATTACCCCTTCTTCCAATATGGCAGAAAACGTTGATGAGTGGTCGGCACATGGTCGGAAGAACATTTTTGGGCAGACCGTGCAGGTGACGGAAATGCAATCAGAGGGCGGTGCCTCCGGCGCCGTTCACGGATCTCTCCAGGCAGGTGCACTTACCTCTACCTTTACCGCATCACAGGGATTGTTGCTGATGATCCCGAACATGTACAAGATCTCCGGTGAATTGCTGCCGGGCGTATTCCATGTTTCAGCAAGAAGTCTGGCCGCACAGGCACTGTCGATCTTCGGTGATCACAGTGACGTGATGGCAACCCGGAATACCGGCTTTGCAATGCTGGCTACGGGTAGTGTGCAGGAAATCATGGATATCGCAGCAGTTGCTCACCTGACATCGATCAAGACCAGGATTCCGTTCCTCCATTTCTTTGACGGGTTCCGTACCTCACATGAGATCCAGAAAGTAGAAGCTCCTTCGAATGAGGATTTTGCAGACCTGATCGATATGGAAGCGCTGCAAGCATTCCGTGACAACTCACTCAATCCCGAATCACCTGTTACAAGGGGTACCGCTCAAAACCCTGACATCTATTTCCAGTCAAGGGAAGCTGCCAATAAATTCTATGATGTTGTTCCTGATATCGTTGAGGATTATATGCAGGAGCTCTCCAAGAAGACCGGCCGTGAATACCACCCGTTCACCTATTATGGCGCTCCGGATGCCGAGAATATTATCGTGGCCATGGGATCTGTTACAGAGACCATCCAGGAGGTGATCGATTACATGCTTGAAAAAGGTGAAAAGGTGGGTTTGATCACGGTTCACCTCTACCGTCCGTTCTCTGAGAAGTACTTTATGAAAGTGCTTCCCGATACAGTAAAACGGATCGCAGTACTGGACCGTACCAAGGAACCGGGAGCCAATGGAGAACCCCTTTATCTTGATGTAAAAGACCTTTTCTATGGTAAAAAGAATGCTCCGCTTGTTGTTGGAGGACGTTATGGTCTTTCTTCCAAGGATACCACTCCTTCAATGATTCAGTCGGTATATGAAAATCTTAAACTCAATGAACCCAAAAACGGGTTCACTGTTGGGATCGTAGATGATGTAACCTTTCTTTCCCTGCCACTGCTTCCCGATATATCAGTTGTGAAGGAGGGTACTTTTGAAGGTAAATTTTACGGACTTGGATCCGATGGTACCGTGGGAGCGAATAAGAATTCCATCAAGATCATTGGTGAAGCAACCGACAAATATTGTCAGGCATATTTTGCATATGATTCAAAGAAATCGGGAGGGATCACCACATCTCACTTACGTTTCGGGGACAAGAAGATCAAGGCACCCTACCTGGTTGGGAATCCCGACTTTGTGGCATGTCATGTCACTTCTTACCTGGATAAATATGATATGCTGAAAGGACTGAAAGATGGCGGAACTTTCCTCCTCAACTCTATCTGGAACGAAGAGGAGACGAAGCAGCATTTGCCCGATCACATGAAAAAATACCTGGCTGATCACAAGATCAATTTTTATACGATCAATGCCACGAAACTTGCACAGGAGATTGGTCTGGGTAACCGCACCAATACCATCATGCAGTCGGCCTTCTTCAAGATCGCCAACATTATCCCATACGACCAGGCTGTTGAGGAGATGCGCAAGTTCATTGTGAAGAGTTTTGGCCGGAAAGGTGAAGAGATCGTGAATATGAACTTTGCTGCCGTTGAGAAGGGTGGTGATGTGACCAAGATCGAAGTGCCTGCAGAGTGGGCCGATATCAAGGTCAAAGAGGTTGATGAAGACACATCTAAACCTGAGTTCATCAGGAAGGTTGTTGAGCCGATCAACGCTCAGAAGGGAGATGATCTCCCCGTAAGCGCATTTATTGGCAGGGAAGACGGTACTTTCCCGGCAGGTACCACTGCATTTGAAAAACGCGGTATTGCCGTGGATGTTCCTGAATGGATTCCGGAAAACTGTATCAACTGTAACCAGTGTTCCTATGTATGTCCGCATGCTTGTATCCGCCCGTTCCTGTTGGATGAGAAAGAGCAGGGTGCATTGCCTGAAGGTGTTGAAACTATTGATATAAAAGGGAAAGGTGTTTCCGAATTCCAGTTCAGGATCCAGGTGTCTGTGCTTGACTGTACAGGTTGCGGAAACTGTGCAGACATATGTCCCTCGAAGGAAAAATCTCTTGTGATGAAACCTTTGGAGACGCAGATGCATCAGGATGAGAACTGGAATCATCTGATCAAGAATGTCAAGAGCAAAGCTTATGTTGTTGACAAGAAACAAACAGTGAAAAACAGTCAGTTCGCGCAACCTCTCTTTGAATTCTCAGGTGCTTGTGCCGGTTGTGGTGAGACACCTTATATCAAGCTGATCACGCAGTTGTATGGTGACCAGATGGTGGTTGCGAATGCAACGGGATGTTCATCCATCTATGGCGGTTCAGCACCATCTACTCCATATTGTACGAACGAGGACGGACATGGACCCGCATGGGCGAATTCACTGTTCGAGGACAATGCTGAATATGGTTTTGGTATGTATACAGGTATCAACAAGAATCGTGAGCGGATCACCATGATGATGCTGGAATCGAAGGACAAAGTAGCCGCTGCAACAGCAGAGACCTTTGAGAACTGGATGAATGCGGATGATTTAGAGAGCTCCAAGGAAGCATCGAAAGCAGTGATCGCAGCTCTTGGGAAAGAGAAGAATGATGTTGCCAAACAGATCCTCGACCTGAAACAATACCTCGTGAAGAAATCCGTATGGATCTTTGGTGGTGATGGTTGGGCGTATGACATCGGTTATGGCGGACTTGACCATGTGCTTGCTTCAGGAGAGGATGTGAATGTCCTGGTAATGGATACAGAGGTTTACTCCAATACAGGCGGACAGGCGTCCAAATCAACACCGATCGGCGCAGTTGCAAAGTTTGCAGCGTCAGGTAAGAAGATCCGTAAAAAGGACCTGGGCGTGATGGCCATGTCGTATGGTTATGTATATGTCGCACAGGTTTCCATGGGAGCCAGCCAGTCACAGTACCTGAAAGCCATCAGGGAGGCTGAAGCATACAAGGGACCATCGCTGATCATTGCCTATTCCCCATGTATCAACCACGGTTTGAGAATGGGCATGGGCAAGACACAATACCAGGGTAAATTTGCAGTCACTTCCGGTTACTGGCACCTGTACAGGTACAACCCGGCACTGGAAGAGGAAGGCAAGAATCCATTTGTGCTTGACTCCAAGGAACCGCAATGGGACCAGTTCCAGAGCTTCCTGAAGTCAGAAGTCAGGTATACCTCACTCCAGAAAGCATTTCCAGAGGAGGCCGATGAACTATTCTCGGCTGCCCAGGTAAATGCGAAGTGGAGGTATGACAGCTATGTGCGCATGGCAGCTATGGATTTCACTAAAGCGGAATAATTCAATTTGCATATATTTCAATCAGCCGGGGCGAATGTGCCCCGGCTTTTTTATTTTGCTATTTTTGCATTTTAAACTCCAATGGGAAGATACCTGGCCATAGATTACGGAACAAAAAGATGCGGGATCGCAGTTACCGATCCCGGCAGGATCATTGCCAGTGGTTTGGATACAGTAGCATCCCACGAACTCATGCGGTTCCTGGAAACCTATTTTGCCAAAGAGGAGGTGGAATGTGTGGTGGTAGGTAAGCCTATGCGCACCGACCACCAGGTGAGCGAGTCATTTATACATGTCGAAAGATTTGTCGGCGCGTTCAAGAAAAGATTCCCCGGCATGCGCCTGGAGTGGCAGGATGAGCGTTTCACTTCGAAGATGGCCATGGATGCCATGGTCGCCGGGGGGATGAAGAAATCTGATCGAAAAAAGAGAGGTAACATTGACAGGATCAGTGCTGCAATAATTCTGCAATCCTTTCTTGAAGAGGAAAACAATAAAGTATAAATTGTGTTAATAGTATGATTGCAGCACATTATATGCAGATGCTGCAAAATGTTAAGCGTTATGATATTACCTGTATATGTATATGGTATGTCGATCCTCAGGAAAATAGCTCCCGAGATCGATAAAGATTATAAAGGACTTGATCAGCTGATCGATGATATGTTTGAAACCATGGTGGCAAGTGAGGGAGTCGGACTGGCAGCTCCGCAGGTTGGGAAAGCGGCCAGGCTGTTTATTGTTGATGCAACCAGGATGGAGGATATGGATGATGAGCCAGACCTGAAAGATTTCAAAAAAGTGTTCATCAATCCTTATATCACCGAAGAGTGGGGAGACAAGTGGAGTTTCTCTGAAGGGTGCCTGAGTATTCCGAATATCAGGGAGGATGTGAGCCGTCCGTCCTATGTGAAGATGGAATATTACGACAGGGACTGGAATTTCCACGAGGAGGAGTATGAAGGGGTGAAAGCACGTATCATTCAGCATGAATACGACCATCTCGACGGAAGGTTGTTTGTGGACAGGATCAATCCTTTGCGAAAGAAACTGATTGGTCAGAAACTCAAGGCGATCTCCAGGGGAAGGGTGGATTGTGATTACAAGATCATCTATCCCAATAAATAAAAAAAAGCTGTTGCATTGCCGCAACAGCTTTTTTTATCTCTTTTAACGGACCCCTAAACGATCGGACTGAAATAATCTTCCGACTTCAGGATCAGATCGATGTATTGGGCACGCTTGTATACGAAAGGATCGTTGATGGCTTTCGCGGAGAGGTTGCCTTTGAAGTCATCGATGGTTTTGTACCCTTTCCTGTCCATCCATTCTTCAACCTCCGTCAACATTGTCGATACATGCTTGATCCCGTTGTGGTAAAAAGTTGATACCGCTTCAATTGCATCGGCTCCCGCAAGGATCATCTTCACCATGTCGGCACCTTCAAAGATACCGTTGTTTGCGACGATGGATCCTTTGATGTTGTCGTACAGCAGACCGGTAAACCTGATCGCAAGACGGTGATCGCCGGGTGTACTCAGGTTCCATGGAGCGGCATGCTTTTCGGCTTCCACATCGATGTCCGGTTCGAACATCCGGTTGAAAAGGATGATGCCGTCGGCACCGGCCTTGTCCAGGTCGGCCACTGTTTTAAGCACATTGGTATAGAAGGGACTTAATTTTACACTGACTGGTAGTTTGACTGCAGCTTTTACAGCTTTCAGCACCTCGAGCTGGTCCTTGATGATGTCATGGCCCGATTTGTTCATGTCCCTTGGAATGGAGAAAAAGTTCAGTTCGAGTCCGTCCACTCCGGTTTCTTCGATCTGTTTGGCATAATCAACCCATGATTCCTTGTAAACGGCATTAATGCTGGCGATAAGGGGTACACTTACACTCTCTTTTGCTTTCCTGAGATTGTAGAGATGTTCCTTCGGGCCAGCGTGCTCAAGGTTGGGGAAGAGGTTGATCATCTCGGCATGTCTTTCATCATATGCCTCGAGCTGATCTTCCATTTCATAACTTTCCAGTTGGATCTGCTCTTCAAAAAGCGACCTGTAGACGATCGCTGCAATGCCCGCATCCTCAGCTTTTTTGAGATTATCGACATTTCCTACAAGATTGCTTGCGCCAAGGATCAGTGGATTTTTTATACTGATCCCCATGTGTTTTGTCGTGAGATTTGCCATTTGATTCGTGGGTTTTAAATTTTACTAAATATATCCTTTAAACCTCGTTTGCACAAGAAAGGTTCATTTTTTCTGATGAAAATGCAGATATTTTTACTGACCGTCACATTAACTATTTAAAACGTTGACGGAATTGATCAGAGATATCCGGAAGGTTCCGCTTCTACGCGTGGTGCTTCCCTTTGTGGCCGGAATGATCCTGGCCGGACAGAGCGTCCGGATGGGACAGGAAATACCTGGCAGGTTGCTGGTCATTTTGTTGGTGGTGATATTGACGGCCATGATCTTCCTGCTGCGGCCTGCAACAACCAGGTTGTTATTTCGGCATGTATTATTCGGTACGCTACTGGTGAGCTTCATGGTGGTCTCCGGGATGGCCCGCTTCCGGGCGGGAGCAGGATTCAGGAATGCAGACATAGAAGGAAGGGTGGGGTTTGTGACCGGCACAGTCCTTTCCATGCCGGAGAAGAAAAAGCAGACATGGATGGTCTTTCTTGCGGCAACGGTGTACGAGGACGATTCCCTGTTACAGCCATTGTCTGAGAACATCAGGGTATACATTGCCAGGGACGCATTTACATCTCCGGAACCTGGAGAAAGGTGGATCTTCCATGGCGTGGTGTCCGGTATAAGGAACGGAGGCAATCCCGGGGAATTTGACTATAGAGGTTATATGCAACGCCGGAACTGCAGGTACCACCTGTATGTGCGATCCGGGAAGCTGGCATCCAAACTTCCAGACCAGGGAAGGGGGTGGCGTTATGTCCCATCCCGGTTGCGGAGCAGGATCCTGGATCACTGGGATCAAGGGGATGAGAATGTGGCGGTGCTCAGTGCCCTTACACTTGGTTACAAACCCTTGCTTTCAGGAGAGACGCGTAATGATTTCTCCGATGCGGGGGCGATGCACCTGCTTGCAGTTTCGGGTTTGCACGTAGGTATGATTTGGTGGATCCTTGGGACGATCCTGCGAATAAAAGGATCTTCCCGTACCACCGGGATCATTAAAAACCTGCTGATCATCGGAATCCTCTGGATGTATGCAGGGATTACCGGGTATACCGACTCGGTCACCCGTTCGGTGACCATGTTTTCATTCGTAAGTTTTTCGCGGGTCCTCAGGCGGGATGCGAACATCTACAATTCGCTGGTATTTTCTGCCTTCATCCTGCTTTTATTGCGGCCTGAACGGATCGCTGAGCCGGGTTTTCAGCTATCCTATACCGCGGTTTTCGGCATTGTCTCCATGCAGCCGGTATTTGCTGAAAAATATGCATCAGTTCACCGCCTGGTACGACGCATCCTGGACCTCCTGTCGGTCAGCATCGCCGCACAGCTTTCCACTTTGCCCCTGGCGTTGCTTTATTTCCACCAGTTTCCCTCCTGGTTCCTGCTTACCAATGTGGTTGCCATTCCGCTTGTAAGCCTGATCCTCTGTGTCTTTACACTTTCCGCCCCGTTCCTTGTTCTGCTGAACGCCCCGGGATTTTATTCTACCATACTCACCTGGCTGGCCGGGTGCCTACGGATGGTTGTGGGTAAAATTGCATCACTTCCATATGCCACAGTTGCAGGGGTACCCATGAACATTCCACAGTCAGTACTGCTTTATATCCTGATCTTTTTCCTGGTATTGTTGTTTACTTACAGGAGGCCGCTCTACCTGGTCGGACTGATGTTCTTTGCTGCATTGAACCTCTCTTTTTCCGTGTGGCAGACCTCCAGGTTCCGTGCTACAAGATCCGTGGAGATCTTCAATTTTAATTCGGCCACCCTGATCTCGGGATTTGAAGAGGGGAACAGGTCTACCTGGTACATCTGTACTGATTCCATACCTGGCCCGTTTCTTTTGGAATATGTGGAGTCTTTGGGAAGGCAGCCCTACAGGTCGGACCGGCACACAGTGACACGCATTTTTCCGGAGGACAGCCTTGAAGGTGCAGGTTATCACAAGCTGGAACATGGACTGTGGTCGGTTTACCCGGATGGAAAATGGGTGTTGATTGCCGGTGCGTGTGAACATTCCCGACTGAAGGCAGTGATGGAGGCTTACCGCTGGGATGTGATCCTGTTCAGGAGAGGGATTTCGTGGCTGGATGACAGCTGTGGGAATCTGCAACCGGGGACCATGGTTGTTGGCGACGGAACGCTTCAGGATTATGAGAATGAAAGGATCAAGGAGCTTTTTCCAGGTGCCTGGATCACATCTGAGATGGGCGCGTGGAAATGGTCCGCGGAGAGCCGGTTCCTGTTCAGCATACACTGAGAGCAGGCATTGAGAAGCTGGGGGAATATGAAAAGGGCTTAAAAAAACGGGTAAACCCTGTTCTATTTGGAAGATAATCTGTTATTTTACCATTTCAATTCAGAAGCACATATGAGGATCATACTAGCAGGCGCAGGAGAAGTGGGGACGCATCTCGCGAAGATGTTGAGCAACGAGGATCATGACATTATCGTTATTGATAATGATCCCGAGAGGTTGAAAGCGATCGGCAGCTCACTGGATGTGATGACGCTGGAGGGGAATGCCAATTCGATCAGTATCCTGAAGGAATCCAAAGTTTCCAAGGCCGATCTTTTCATCGCGATCACCTTTTCTGAGGATGTAAATATCACTGCCGCGATCCTCAGTAAAAAACTGGGTGCCAAGAAGACCATTGCGCGTATCGACAATGATGAATTCCTGATGCAGGCCAACAAGGATATCTTTTCGAACCTGGGTATCGATTACATGATCTATCCTGAAAAGATCGCAGCACGGGAGATTGTGGGGTTGCTGGCGCAGACCGGCAGTACGGAGGTGGTCGAATTTTCGGGAGGCAAACTGCAGATGTATGTCATCCGGCTGGAGGAGAAGGCACCGATCATTGGAAAGAAGCTGAGGGAGCTGACCCCAGAGGGTGAGAACCTTCAGTTCAGGGCGGTGGCCATGACAAGGCATGGTCAGACCCTGATCCCTTCAGGCGACAATACCTTCGAGGTTGGAGACCTGGTTTATGTGATCAGCAGTCAGGCCGGATTGAAGGAGCTGTACAAGTACTCCGGAAAGCAGCAGTTCGAAATTCGCAATATCATGATCCTGGGTGGAAGCCGGATCGGGATCAAGACGGCACGTCAGCTTGGGAACCAGCATTATGTGAAGATGATTGAGATTGATAAACAGAAAAGTTACAGGCTATCGAGCATGCTGTCAAATACACTGGTGATCAATGGCGATGGTACAAACATGGAGCTGCTCAAGGATGAGGGGCTTGAGAAAATGGATGCTTTTATCGCGGTGACCGGGAATTCTGATACGAACATCCTGAGTTGCCTGTTGGCGAAGCACCTGGGTGTGAAACGTACCATAGCAGAGGTGGAGAACATCGATTATATCCACCTGGCGGAGAACATCGGGGTGGATACGATCGTAAATAAGAAGCTGATCACTGCAAGCCGGATCTTCAGGTTCACCATGAGTGAAGAGGTGTCGTCGATCAAGTGCCTTACAGGTACCGAGGCGGAGGTGATGGAATACGTGGTGAAGCCCCAGGCCAAAGTGACTGAGGGTCCTCTCAAAGATATTGCCTTCCCTGAGGAGGCGATCATTGGAGGTGTGATCAGGGGCAAGAACAGTTTTATTGCGCATGGGGAGACCCAGATCAAGCCATACGACAGGGTGGTGGTTTTTGCACTCCCTTCTGAAATTTTCACCGTCGGAAAATTCTTTAACTAGCATATACAGATGCCGAACCCCAAGACCGCCATACGCATTCTCGGAATGCTGCTCATCGTGGAGGGTTTTTTCATGTGGCTTTCCATCCCGGTAGCATTGATCTACAGGGAAGGTGATGCAATTGCATTCCTGCTTTCGGGAGCCATCACTGCACTGGCAGGATTCATCGGGTACTGGTCTACACGAAATGCACACCTGGAGGTGACCAAGCGGGACGGGTATGTGATCGTGACATCCGGCTGGCTCGCGTTCTCATTTTTCGGGACCCTGCCATTTTTGCTCACCGGGGCCATTCCTGGATTCACCAATGCATTCTTTGAGACCATATCGGGATTTACAACTACCGGGGCTTCCATTTTGAATGATATTGAATCACTTTCACACGGCGTGTTGTTCTGGCGGAGCCTCACACAATGGCTGGGGGGAATGGGGATCATTGTCCTTACGCTGGTGATCCTTCCTGTACTCGGGATCGGCGGCATGCAGCTGTTTGCAGCTGAAGTGCCCGGACCGACGCCCGACAAGCTGCATCCACGGGGGAAGGAGACTGCAAAG
>CAKZNC010000126.1 GCA_937129385.1 uncultured Bacteroidota bacterium | reverse complement strand
ACAGGCTCAGGGCACTATTGCTATGATTAAAGAATGAGGTTAACTGAGAGCCGCCGACTGATGGCTGACGACTGACGGCTGCCCTTCGACAGGCTCAGGGCACCATCGCTATGATTAAGGAATGAGGTTAACTGAGAGCCGCCGACTGATGGCTGACGACTGACGGCTGACGGCTGACTACTGCCCACATCTCTTGACCCTCGACTCTCGACTGGCGACTGGCTACTTCTCTTAACTCTTAACTCTTAACTCTTAACTCAAGGAACTATCCTCACATCCCGGTTCTCGATCATCTCATTGAGCAGATCCAGCAGGGATTGCTCCTGTGAATCTATATGTCCGTCTTCAGAGGCAATGTGAATGATCATATCCATCTCTTTCCGGGTGATCTTGTGATCTTCGATCGCCTTCTCTATCACCTCCCTGAGCCGTTCTGCACTTTTATTTAAAGCCATAATTCCTTGGTTTGTTACCTTTCTCAAAAATAGTCGGGAAATTCAACTTTTCCCACAGATGTGCGTAATAAAATTATAACATAATTACCGGCGAGTTGTTTATCAGCGGTCTATATATGACAATCAAGCAGATTTTTCTTTCGTAATACCGGCTAAAGCACTATTTTAGGGTCTCAAAATTCACCACATGACATACCAATCAGAAATAACAAAATGGCAGTCAGGCACCCTCGTGGCACTCAGGTTCCTCGTTGGCTGGCACCTGCTTTATGAAGGCATTTATAAACTCATCCACCCCGAATGGTCGTCCATCGCCTTCCTGGCGGAGGCAAAGTGGATCTTTTCCGGACTGGCAGAAAAAATCATCGGGAATGCCGGACTGCTCGGTACCGTGGACGCCCTCAACACCTGGGGCCTCATCCTCATCGGCACCGGCCTGGTACTCGGTCTGCTCACCCGCCCCGCCGCCATCGCCGGCACCCTCCTGCTGATGCTCTACTACCTGTTCAATCCCCCGTTTATCGGGATGAACAGCCTGGTACCTATGGAGGGCAACTACCTGGTGGTCAATAAAACACTCATCGAAGCCGTTGTTTTGTTACTGATCGCCGTCTCCCCGGCAGCAATACGTTACGGACTCGACATGCTCATTAAAAAGAAATCCAGCAATTCATAATACCATGGCAGCAGACAAAGAAAAAAACAGCGCACCGGAAAATTCCGGAAGTGAAGAACAATCGAAGGGACTGGGCAGGAGAAGTATGCTGAAGACGCTCGCCGGAGTGCCCGTCTTGGGGCTCTTTGGTTTCCAGGTGCTCAGGAAGATCAACCACGACAAGCAACACAACCGTAAAATGGAGATCATCAACGAACTGGGTCTGGATGATCTCGCCGGGAGTGTCAAGCAGGTCAAACCCGTCTCGGGTGACCTGATCCGTCTCGGGATCGTCGGATGGGGGGTACGCGGACCCCAGCTCGCGAAAGCGCTCGGCTTTATGCCGAAGGAGCAATATGAAAAGATCATGAAGACGGGGACCCCGGATGAAAAGGCACAACTGGAGAGCCTGCAAAAGGACGGCAACCTGAACGTTGCCATCACAGGTGTCTGCGATGTATATGACGCTCATGCAGAGAAAGGACTTGAAATTGCCGGCAGTGATATATTCACAGGAGGCGAGATCGCCCGTAAACACCCGGTGAAGAGATACAACAGCTACCAGGAGATGTTTGCCGATCCGGACATCGATGCCGTGATCATCACCACACCCGACCATCACCATGCCGACATGACTATCGAAGCCGTGAAGGCAGGCAAGCATGTCTATTGTGAAAAAGGACCGGTCCACCGCGAAGATGAGATCGAACCACTGTACAAAGCAGTAATGGAGAGCGGCGTGGTTTACCAGCTGGGACACCAGATCCCGCAGAATGCCGTGTTCCAGCAGGCCAGGGAGATCTTTAACCGGGGACTCATGGGGAAAATATCACAGATCGATACCACCACCAACCGAAATACCCCTTCCGGTGCCTGGATCAGGCACAAATACAACAACGGAGATCTCAAGCCCGGAGATGCAAAGTCCATCGACTGGAAACAGTGGCTCGGCAAGGCCCCCGACGTACCATTCAGCATAAGACGCTATTACAGCTGGGCCCGTTATTTCGACTATGACACGGGATTGTACGGACAGCTTTTTTCGCATGAGTATGATGCGATCAACCAGCTGCTGAACATCGGGATCCCGGAGCTCGTTTCGGCCACGGGCGGACAATATACCTATGATGAATTCGGTCAGATCCCTGATGTGCTGCACACCTCGTTTGAATATCCCGGGAAAGGGTATACGCTGACGTACAGTGCAAACCTGACCTCTTCGAAATCCAGGCCCAGGACCATATACGGGATGGATGCCTCCATGACGATCGGAGGGGAGATGACACTGACGCCCGACCGCAATTCGAAGCAGTATGCAGACCTGCTGGATAAGGGACTCGTCAATCCATCCGATCCCATGCTGCATATCCGGAAAGGGGCAGACCTGGACTCGGCCGTGGATGCAGTTTCGTCGGCGACAAACCAGTATTATGCCGACAGGGGGCTGATCTCCACCAGTATCAAGGGCCGCGTGTGGGACATTGCGCATCTGCACCTGAGGGAGTGGCTCGATGTGATCCGAAACGGGGGACAAACATCGGCGAATATCGATAAAGCATACGAAGAGGCGGTGACCATCGCAATGGCCGACATCTCCTACAGGGAGAAGTGCCGTACCGCATGGGACGCAGAAGAGAAGAAGATCATCAGGATCTGAGCCTGAATGCCGTATTAACAGTTGGCGGTTTAAATTACAAATCACTATGATTCGATCAAGCCTGAGAAAGTACGGACTCATTTTATCTCTCCCGCTGATTATTACGTTGATCTTTTCCTGCTCCGCAGACAAGCTCCGCCCGGAAACCTCATGGTCGGAATGGCGGGGCCCCGGTGCCCTGGGAAGGTGGGAGACTGCCTTCCGGGCAGACACGCTGACGCCGGGGAATATTCAGAAACTCTGGGAGGTGCCGGTGGGTACAGGCTATTCAGGACCCACGATAGCCGATGGGCGGGTCTACCTGATGGATTTCCATGGCAATGACAAAAAATATGAGCGGATCCGTTGCTTTGATGCCGGGACGGGCGAAGAGATCTGGACACATGCCTATGAATGCAATTACATTGTGGGATACCCCACCGGACCCAGGGCTTCGGTGCTGATCGACGGGAACCGTGCCTATTCCCTGGGAACCATGGGCGATCTATATTGCTTTGATGCAGTTTCAGGCGAGGTGATATGGTATGTGGATGGCGAGGTGGCCTATAACATCAGTTTTCCGATCTGGGGACTTGCTTCATCGCCTATGGTGGTGGATGACCTGCTGATCGTACAACTCGGTGGCACACCTGGTGCCTGTATCGTTGCTTTTGACAAAAAAAATGGGGACGAGGCATGGAGTGCCCTGTCTGACCACGCCTCTTATGTAACCCCCATCCTCATTGAACAGGGAAAAAAGGATGTGCTGGTCTGTTGGACCGGTGACAATGTGGCCGGACTGGATCCCGGGACGGGTGAGGTATATTGGAAGATTCCCTATGAAAGGAGAAAGTCGGTGATCAATATCTCCACCCCTGTCGTGGAGATGCCGTGGCTGTTCCTGAGCAGTTTTTATGACGGGTCCATGCTGATCCGGCTGGACGAAAAAGATGCAGAAGCTTCACTGGAATGGGTCATCACGGGTGAAAGTGAACGCAATACCAGCGCTTTGCATAGTATCATCTCCACCCCCATGATCGATAGCGGGTATGTATATGGTATCGACAGTTACGGTGAGTTCAGGTGCCTGGAGCTGCCCACCGGAGAGCGGGTGTGGACTGACAGCACACTGGTGCCATATGGGAGGTGGGCCAATGCGCATCTCGTCAGCCAGGCGGATAAAATATGGGCCTTCAATGAACTCGGCGAACTGGTGATGGGAAAGGTCTCCCCTGCCGGATTTACAGACATGGGGCGGGTGCAGCTCATTGAACCGGTACCCGTTTCGCCCAATCCGCGTGGCGGGGTCAACTGGGCCCACCCGGCATTTAAAGGAGACAGGATATTTGCCCGCAGCGATGCATTGCTGGCAGCCTTCAAATTGAATTCCTGAGGAACATTTTATGTACGATGGCGTTATTGTAATATCCAGCGAAGCCGACAGGCTGCGCAAGGCCACATAACAATCTTTTTGACAGTCATGTATCTGTTATCCGTACAAATACCTTTTGTGGAGCCGGTGATCATCATCACCTTGCTCCTCGTGATCATCCTGATCGGCCCGGTCCTTTTTGAGCGGATCAGGATACCGGCCATTGTGGGATTACTGCTTAGCGGTGCGCTGATCGGGCAACATGGTTTTAACCTTATCGGTGGCGACCTGGAATTTACACTCCTGGGGACAATGGGGTTGCTTTACCTGATGTTCCTGGCCGGGCTGGAGATTGATATCATTGACTTCCTTGATAATAAGATCAAAAGTATATTCATCGGTCTGGCCTCTTTCCTGGTCCCCTTCCTTCTGGGATTTCTTGTGAGCCGCTACCTTTTGGATTACAGCATGTATGCCTCCTGGCTGATTGGAGCGATGTTGTCTTCACACACGCTGATCTCTTACCCCCTGATGGGGCGGCTGGGGATCATCAATAAACCCATTGTCACCATCATTGTTGGAGCCACAATTATCGCAGACGTACTTGCCCTGGTCTCCATGGAACTGATCATTGACTTTGCAGAAGCCGACGACGCCCTGGACTCCATGATGGGGTTGCTGCTCAATTTCCTTGGCTTCTTTGCTGTGATTTTCCTGGTGATCCCGAGGGTATCGAGACTCTTCCTGAACAGGTATGAAGGAGAGTTGGGTGTTCAGTACATATTCGTCCTGGTGATCCTTTTCCTTTCCGCCCTGATTGCACACTTGCTGCACCTGGAGCCAATCCTGGGGGCATTTTTCAGCGGACTCGTCCTGAACAGGCAGATCATCAACACCTCGCCACTCTACAGGCGTATCGAATTCATCGGCAATACTCTGTTCATCCCGGTCTTCCTGATCTCCATAGGTATGCTGGCAAATTTCAAGGTCTACCTGGATGATCCCCGCCAGATCTGGCTACTGCTTGTCTTCATTGTAGTGGCCCTGGCAAGTAAATACCTGGCCGCCCTGCTCTCGCGAATCATTTTCAGGATCTCCGGTGCGGAAACCAACCTGGTATTCGGAATGAGTGTTTCCAGGGCCGCATCGGCGGTGGCAATCATCCTGATCGGGTTCAATCTTGATATCGTAAGCGAATCGGTCCTCAACAATACAGTGATCCTCATCCCGATCACCAGTATTCTGCGCCCCTATGTCACAGCACGCGCGGGCAAGCAGATCCTCCTGCAGGCGAACAACACGGTATTCAGGAAAAAGAAGGTGCGCCAGAAGCTACTTGTCCCGATTGCCAATCCTGAGACCATGGGCAGCCTGATCGATTTTACGATCATGATCAAGGAAGATGATCATGAACAGCCCGTTTATCCGCTTACCGTTGTTACCGGTGGTGACCAGGTACGGGAAAGGATTGACAATAACCGGGTGGAGGTGCGCAAAGTGCTGGATGCCGTGCAGGCAGACGATATCCATTTTGAAACCAGTTCCAGGATCGACAACAGCATAACGAATGGCATCGTAAAAGCGGCCGAAGAACTTGTGGCTACGGGTATTATCATGGGTTGGAATACCGGGAAAATGCCATTTTACAGGTTGTTTGGAAATGTAATGAGCAATCTGCTGAAGCGCTCGGAACGCATGCTGCTCGTATTGAAAACCCCGGTTGAATTCAGGAAAATCAGGAATATCCACGTTTTCTGTACCGACGATGCAGAGTACGAGGAGGGGTTTGCGCTTTGGCTGGATACCCTGTCTCTTCTGTTCAGCAGGTTGAAGATCAAGGGGATCTTCTACAGTGAATCTTCGAAAACCCTGGATGCGATCCTCAGGCACGGGAAGAACAACAATACAGCCAAGTACTTCGAGCTCTACAGGGATGCCACGCCCCAGCAAATCGAAAAGGAGTTGCATCATTCGCCTACAGACCTATTGATCTTTATCCATTCGAGGAGAAAGACTGTCTCCTTCAATAAGAAGTTTGAACAGTTCATGAACCAGACGATCAACCAGTACGGAAACAATAATATTTTGGTGATCTACCCGGAGCAATGGTAGGAGAGTTAAGAGTTAAGAGTTAAGAGAGGAGAGTTAAGAGAAGTCGAGAGTCGAGAGGGGGTGGGCAGTCGGCAGTCGGCAGCCGTCAGCCGTCAGTCGTCAGCCGTCAGCCGTCAGTCGTCAGTCGGCAGTCGGCAGTCGGCAGTCGGCAGTCGGCAGGATTTACTTTAAATTTTAATTAGAATGGTGGTGCCCTGAGCCTGTCGAAGGGCAGTCGCCAGTGACATCGCACCACGCATTACGCATTACGCATTCTCAATTCTCATTTTGATAATACATTCTCAAATCAATAGATATCCTCTATTGTTTCTGATGCATATCTTGCTGTTTATGTGCCTGTTAACGTGCCTGCAAATTCACAGGAATGATTTTTGTGAATTCCCTGGAAGCAGTTTATAAAATTTTTATACGATGAAAATGCAACTTTCCAGGGATGTGAATGTTCTGATAATTGAGGATGATCATTATTACAATGATCTGCTGGCCAAAAGAATAAGAAGTCTGAAGAACAAACCGGATATCAATGGCAGGTACCGGCTTAAGATCCAGCAGATCTTTGAACCAGAGCAATTCCTGGATAAAAAAGACAACGGGATGGAACAAAGTGGTCGAACCATTGCCTTTGTCGATTTTTACCTGGGAAGCGGAAGGAATGGTCTGCAGGTATCCGGAAAACTGGCGGATATGAATGAAGACATCAAAATCGTTCTTATGTCACACTCGGAAGAGGTGATCAGGGAGCTGGAGCAATCCGGTTCAGATGCCAACCTCTATACCAACCTTGTGAAACATGAATATACGCCTGAGATCTGCAGCATCATCGTTGAAAATTATATAAACAACCTGTAAAGATTGCGAGAACGCAAACTACGTATTTCACTTCCAATTCGGATCGGGATCTTACTCCTGGTCGGGTTCCTCGTGATTTTTTCCGGGGGATATTTCACCTATATGCGGTTGACGGAAGTGGTGAACTCCATCCATCGCGATAAGTATCAGCAGACAGGTTTGCCGGCCATCCGTTATGTTTCCACCTCAATTGAACAGGCGGAGAATTACATGCGGCTCTATGGGATTACGGGTAACCGCAGTTACATGGAGGATTACAGTGAGCTGACTGGTTCAATAGATTCGAGCATCCAGGTGCTTTATTCGCACTATCCCGATGATGATTGGTTCACAGCGAGGATCGATACGATCAATACATTGTTTGAACACAAGAAGGTACTCTGGCATGAGATGATCAGTATCTGGCAGCGTGGTGCATCGGCGAGTGACATTTCCGATCTCACGGAGGAGATCCGCTCGGAAGGTGCTTCAGAGGACAGTACCAGGCGCCTGCTTGCACGACTGTTTTCGGGGAGAAAGAACGAGCAGACATTTGACGATGAGGCGGTGATCGAGAGGCTGAATGCGCTTGAGCATGAGGAGAAGCAATTTGAAAGCAACCTGACACGGCAGGAAATTGAACTGGCGCTGACCAGCAATATGCTTACAGAGGCTTTTATCTCACTGATGGAACAGCTTGAGGCCTATGAGATGAAGGTCGAACGGGAAAACATGGAACGTGCCGATGAGCTGTCCGGTGAGGCCTACCAGCTGATGACGGTCCTGTCATTGTTCGGCGTGGGCCTCGGTCTGTTTGGACTGATCATCCTGCTGAGCTACATCCGAAAAAACCAGGCCTACAACAGGGTCCTGGTCCGCTCACGTCAGGCAGCCGAAGAGCTAGCCAAATCCAAAGAGCAGTTCATCGCCAATGTCAGTCATGAAATCCGCACACCATTGAATGCCATCAACGGTTTCATCAAGCAACTGTTATCCGGTAATATTGACCGCGAGGTAAAGAACAAGCTTGAAATTGTGGATTCGGCGGGAGACCAGCTGATCAGGCTCATCAATGATGTGCTGGATTTCAGCAAATTGCAGGCCGGAAGCCTGGACCTTCACCCGGTGCACTTCAACCCTGCAGTAGTTGTGCAGGAAGCGTGCTCCATTTTTTCAGGGATGGCCGCTGAGAATGGTAACATCATTGAATCGGATGTGGAAGATGTGGGGGAACTGGCTTTGTATGGTGATATACAACGATTTCAGCAAATCCTGTACAACCTGCTCAGCAATGCAGTGAAATTCACAAGGGAGGGAACCATAGGAGTGCTGGCTACTTTGAAGGAGCGCAGTGAAGACCGGATGGTGCTCAAGATTGCGGTCACCGATACAGGTCTTGGCATTGAAGCTTCGAAGATGGACAAGATCTTCGAGGAGTATTCCCAGGCCGACCAGGACATGACCATCCGATATGGTGGAACAGGACTCGGGCTTTCGATCGTAAAAAGGCTTGTTGATCTTTTCAATGGCGAGATCAATGTTGAGAGCAAGAAAGGTGTGGGTACGACGGTCACATGCCTCCTGGAGTTTTCGGAGGGGAAGCACGATCATATTCAGCATAAAAAACCTGCCGGGGTGAAATATACATTACCGGAAGGCTTGCGGGTGCTGGTTGCTGATGATGAACCTTATAACCAGGAGCTGATGGCCATGATCCTTAGGAAATGGAAGATTGACTTTGACACGGCAAAAAACGGACTGGAGGCGATTGAGCTGCTTAAAAAGAATAAATATGATGTTGTGCTGATGGATATCCGGATGCCGGTGATCAACGGGGTGATGGCCACACAATTCATTCGCGATACTTTGAAACGCTCCAGGGAGGAGGTGATCGTGATCGGGATTACCGCGGATATTACCCGTCATCAAACAAGTGAGGTGTCAGAACTGTTTAATACCTTGTTGGTGAAGCCTTTTACAGAGGAAGAGCTTCACCGGGCTATCACTTTGGAGACTAAAACCGGGGAAGCGGCTACTGGTGTTGCCGATGTCGATCCGAAGGAGACCGATGCTGATATTGAAGGGCTGGTCAGGGCATCGGGGAATGACAAAGATTTTATAAAAGAGATGATCGGTCGGTTTAAAACCTCAACCCTCCGTGGTCTGGAGGAGATCAGGGAAGCGGCGGAGCATGAAAGTTATGACGAGATCGACGACCTGGCACACCGGATGGCTCCGCCTGCAAGGCACTTGGGCGCGGGCAGACTTCTGAATGTGATCGGTCAGATCCGTGAAGCTTCGGCGAATAAAGAAGGTGACAGGATCCTGGAACATGCCGAAGAGGCAAATAAAATAACACTACAGGTGGTGGAGCACCTGGAAGAGCAATACAGGGCGCTGACTGAATAACTGGTATTTTAAAAATGTGAATCGCACACCCACGATGGAAAAAAGACCCTTGAAGATATTTATTGTTGAAGACAACGACTGGTACAACCGGTTGCTGGTACACAACCTTTCACTGAACCCCGATTTTGAGATCGAAAGTTATTTCAATGGGAAAGATTGCCTCGCGCACCTTGACCGGCAACCGGATGTGGTCACGCTTGACTACAGGCTGCCCGACATGAGTGGCATTGAAGTACTCCGCAAGATCAGGCAGGAAAATGACCGGATCCAGGTGATCCTCATCTCCGAGCAGGACGACATCGAGGTGGTGGTGGACCTGCTGAAGGAGGGGGCGTATGATTATATCGTCAAATCGAACGACATCAAGGAGCGGCTTCACAATACCCTGCTCAACATCCAGGAGAGCGTCGGACTGCAGAATGAGATCACGGAACTCAGACGGGAGGTGCAGAGGAAATATGCATTCAGTGACAGGATCATCGGGGAGAGTGATCCGATTAAAAGGGTGCATGAGCTGATCAACAAGGCGCTGAATACGAATATCAATGTCTCTGTATCCGGGGAGACAGGAACAGGAAAGGAGTTGGTGGCCAAGGCGATCCATTACAATTCGGACAGGAAAAGCAGTCCTTTTGTGGCAGTGAATGTGTCGGCCATCCCTTCTGAACTGGTAGAGAGCGAGCTCTTCGGGCATGAGAAAGGTGCCTTTACAGGAGCTTCTTCGCAAAGGAAGGGAAAGTTTGAAGAAGCTGACAACGGTACAATATTCCTGGATGAGATCGGGGAGATGGAACTCGGGTTCCAGGCAAAAATGCTGCGGACACTCCAGGAGAAAGAGATCACCAGGGTAGGCAGTAACAAGACCATCAAGGTGAACTGCCGGATCATCACCGCGACCAATAAAAACCTGGCCCTTGAGGTGAAGGAGGAAAATTTCAGGAAGGATTTGTATTACAGGCTGATCGGTCTGCCTATTGAGCTGCCTCCATTGAGAGAAAGGGGCAACGATGTCCTTATTCTTGCCAAGCATTTCATGGTGGAATTTTCGAAAGAAAACAAGATACCGGTTAAAAAACTGGCTGAAGACGCCAGGAAGAAATTGTTGAATTACACCTTCCCCGGTAATGTCCGTGAATTGAAATCGGTGATCGAACTAGCGATCACGCTATCAGAAGAAGACCAGATCAGTGCGGGGGATATACTATTCAACAGTGAGAACATCATGGAGGACAGTTACTCTGAGGGGCTGACGCTCAAAGAGTATGAACGACGCATTGTCTTTTCATACCTGCAAAAATACAACAATGACGTGCGTTTGGTAGCCAAAAAACTTGACATCGGCTCAGCCACCATCTACCGGATGATCAAGGCAGAAAAGGAGCGCTAATGTGGAGTTGATTGCATTGTGTTTTGAAGATAGATGCCCATCACTATTCTCAAAATGAGAATGTATTTTCATTTTGATTCATCCAGAGAATACATATTTAATTTCTATTTGCTGTTTTTCAGGGCTTTACATGATTATTGGCATCATGGTATGTCTTTTGGAACAATCGTAGCAAAACAATAAAACAGTTAAAGCCATGAACGATACAATAAAAAATAAAGGTAAAGGTGACCGTGCAAACGAACACGGAAATACAAACACAAACAATACATCGAAAAAAGGATTTTGGTTCCTGCTTGCATTCAGTGCAGCTTTGCTGATCATTGTAGGAATTGTTTATGCTTATACCACGCGCCTCGACAACCAGGAGATCAGCATACTGGAAGAGCAAAACAGTGAATTGAATCAGCAACTTGTTGAACATGATTCACTTGTCAATGATTGGGTAAACAGCATGGTTAAGGTACAGGAGGATCTCAGGACCCTGCAGGGAAAAGAGAAGCAGCTGATCAAGAAATCCTACGGACCAGAGTTGAGTCCTGATCTGCGGGAAGACATCCTGGCTGAGATCAGGGACATCAATGCATTGCTGGAGAAGAACAGGGCGGAAATAAGAAGGCTTAATAATAAGCTTAACCAGTCGGGCATTGAGATCGCTGCGCTGCACAACCAGGTGGCATCACTTGAGCAGACTCTTGCAGAGCGAGACAGTTCCATCACGGAACTCAATAATATGCTGACCGATCGGGAATTCCAGGTTGCTGAACTGAACACTGCCGTCCATGAACTCAACAATGATCTGGGAGAAGCTGAGCAGGAGTTGCGTGATTACCAGGTGATCGTCAGCATGCAGGATACCGAGATGAACAAAGCATATATTGCCATGGGCAATACCAAAGAGCTTGAAGAGCAAGGCGTCATCACCAAAGAGGGTGGATTCCTTGGTTTTCTTGGCAGAACAAAAGAGGTGAAACCCGACCTGGAGGAGGAGCCCTTCAGCAAGGTTGCAATTACGGAGACGAAGAGGATCTCACTGAATGCAAAGAAGGCGCAGCTGATCTCGGATCACCCGACCGATTCATACCAGATGGTAGAGAATGACAGCCTGGTCTCCCATTTGGAGATTACAAATCCGGAAGAATTCTGGAAGATCACAAGGTATGCCGTAGTAGAAACAAGAAAATAAACTTGAATATGATGAAGAAATTAATGATTGGAATATTTGCGCTGCTATTTGCAGCGTCATGTACAAACGATGAAAAAAACAATGCAACAGTGCGGATGTATCTGACAGACGCTCCCGCCGCGTATGAAGAAGTATTGATCAATATTGTGGATGTGCAATACCATGTTGAAGATGACATGGAAAAAGCGGACACATCGGAAGCAGGTTGGGTATCCATTGATTTCGTCAACGACGGGATTTATAACCTGCTTGACTTCACCAATGGATTGGACACCATGCTTGCAGAAGCTTCAATACCAGAGGGCAAACTTACACAGGTTAGGCTGGTTCTCGACGATGAAGGAAACCAGTTATTGAAAGATGGCGTTTACCATGACCTGGTGACCCCTTCAGCACAATCATCAGGCCTGAAATTACAGGTAAATAAGACGCTTGATGCGGGTGTGATGTATGAAATGTGGATTGACTTTGATGCAGCTCGTTCCATTGTAGTAACCGGAAACGGTAAACATATTCTGAAACCTGTTATCCGGGTCTTTACCGAAGCCACCAGCGGTGCTATCTCTGGTGTGGTAAGTCCTGTGGAAAGCAGCCCGTATATCATGAGTATCTCACAGGATCTCGACACTGTTTCAACCTATGCTGACACCTCTTCGGGTAAATTCCTGATCGGTGGATTAAGCAACGGAAGCTATACAGTTGTTGTTGAGCCGGATTCAGGTTTCAGCCCAGTAACAATTGAAGATGTACCTGTTTATGTCGGGGAGGTAACAGAACTCGACACAACATTCATCGCAACTGAATAGAGTAGAAAGCCAGAACGTCTCTATGAAGTGGTCCGGTCTCAAGCGAGGCCGGACTTTTTTTATTTGAAAGTTCATGCTATTTTTAACTGCTGACTTATTAATATTTAAACTTATGCTGAATATTCGCAGGGTATTGCTTCTATTTATAACTTTCAACCTCTTCGTATTCTGCATGCGTGGACAGGTTCAGCCGGTAAACCGGTCTGCGACCATGGAGGCAAGGGAGTTGCTGAATTTCATGGACCGCATTTCCGGGAGGTATATCCTTTCCGGGCAGCACAATTATCCACATCAGATTTCCATTTTCAGCGATAGCGTAAAAACCATCACCGGAAAATCACCTGTGATTTGGGGCAGTGATTTCAGTTTCCATGAGCGGGCGGTGAACAACCGGCAGAATATCATCAATGAAGCCATTGAAATGCACCGGAAGGGACATATCATCACCATGATGTACCACCAGGTAAGGCCCATGGATGATGAACCCGACGGCTGGAAGGAGAGTGTGCAGAACGAGGTGACTGACCAGCAGTGGGAGGATCTGCTTACACCCGGGACGGAGGTACACCAGAAATGGCTTGACAAGATAGACACGGTTGCCTGGTACCTGAAGCAATTACAGGAGGAAAATATTCCCGTTTTGTGGCGTCCTTACCATGAAATGAACGGAAAATGGTTCTGGTGGGGTGGAAAAGAGGACTTTGAGAAATTATGGATCATGATGTACGACAGGTATGTGCAACACCATCATCTCGACAACCTGGTGTGGGTATGGAACGCCAATGCACCCAGGATCAAGCCGAACGACAATGCGATGGCTTATGAAAATTATTTCCCGGGGCTGGAGTATGTGGACATCCTGGCGGCAGATGTGTACCACAATGATTACAAGCAGAGTCATCACGACCAGTTGCTGGAGATGGCCGAAGGCAAGCCCATCGCCCTGGGTGAATGCGGACAGGCTCCTACCCCTTCGATTCTGGATGAGCAGGACCAGTGGGCCTGGTACATGATCTGGACCAGCTGGTTATGGACCGCCAACGAGCGGGAGGACATCATTGAGCTTTACAATGATCCCAGGGTGGTGACATTGGATGAGATCGGGGAGTTGTGGAAGAAAGTGATGGGACCGGACCAGCAGCCCGGCTTATTGGTAGGCGAACAACTTTAAACATATCTTTAAACCCTGAATACCAGCATAGTACTTAGGATACAAAATTTATTGTCCACGTAAGAGATAATTGTTATTTTTGCATTCGTTTTACAGGGTCGGTTGGCCGAGTGGCTAGGCAGTGGTCTGCAAAACCGCGTACGGCGGTTCGAATCCGCCACCGACCTCCACACAAAAACCGAATTTCCTGATAATAAAGGAATTCGGTTTTTTTGGTGCGCCCAGCATGGGCAATAACTATAGGGTGAGAGTCCCGAACGCGCTATGACAGTTGGAAGCGTTAGCTTATGGCAAGGGTGCCCATCGTGAGGTGGAATCTGAAGGAACTGAGGACGCAGGATGAGCTCACGACCGAAGGGAGTAACATTGCTGGTTTCAAAATCCCGGCCTAACGAACAGAACCGAGCAATAGCGAACTCATGATTACCTTTGAAAATAAACAAATTGCGAATAAACTGCATATAAGGCCTAAGGCAACCGGATGAGTTTGCCTAACAAAACGAAGTCCGATACTGTTTGGGGTAACCAAGGTAAATGCAGCAGGTTTATGGGATGGTAGTTAATGTTCTTACCCGGGGAGGTCTCACGGACATGAGGAAATTAAAAAATCCGTATTTTTATATGCACTTCAACGCATAGCTGACCATAATAATTGATTTGTTAGGTTTGTTTTATTTACGCTCTATTTTGGTATAATAATAAACAAGAAAAATGATGAAATCTGCAAAACTTGAAACAATTACCATATTGGCCATCATATGCAGTTTTTTAAATACAAATGCTCAAGATTATACACTACCTAATCCATTAGAATTGGCTGATGGAGGCATGGTTACCTGCACGCATTTGTGGCATGATACGCGCAGGGAGGAAATCCTGGAATTGCTCCGGGAAAATGTTTATGGCCGGTCTCCAAAACCGGATTCTGTTGCCTTTAATGTTGTTGAAGAAGCAAAAGACATGATGAATGGCAATGCAAAGCGCAAACAGGTAGACATTACAGTGTGGGGTCCGCATGGTGAGCACACCTTCAGATTGCTCATTTTTATACCCCAAGACCTGCAAGGACCTGTTCCACTATTTCTACTTCTTAATAACAGGGATGAAAGCAACACCGATCCGACCAGAAATATTATTGAAGATTTTTGGCCTGCAGAAGATGTTATTGCACGTGGTTATGGTATTGCAGCCTTACAGAATAAACAACTTGCACCGGATGATGAAAACACATATAGGAATGGCGCTATCAATTTATTTTATACCGGATGCCAGCTGCCGGCGAATGCCTGGCGCGCCGTTGCTGCATGGGCATGGGGCGGTAGCCGGGCAATGGACTATTTTGAAACTGATCAAGATATTGATCATACGCGCATTGCCGTTATCGGCCATTCACGCGGAGGGAAGGCTGCCCTTTGGCGTGGTGCAGAGGACGAACGTTTCTCACTGGTTATTAGTAACAACTCCGGCTGTACAGGTGCCGCGGTTTCAAGAAATAAAAAAGGGGAGAGGGTGGCAAGGATAAATAGCCGGTATCCTCATTGGTTCTGTGATAATTACAAACAATATGGCGACAATGAGGACAAATTGCCTGTTGATCAACACCAACTCATTGCATTGATGGCACCCCGCCTGGTATATATAGCCAGTGCTGAAAAAGATGCCTGGGCCGATCCGGAGGGGGAATTCCTGGCAGGTGTGCATGCTGGACCTGTGTATCAATTATATGGACTTCAAGGGTTGGGAACAGATCAGCAACCAGCACTGAACCAGCCTATTCAAAAAGGATTTATTGGTTATCATATACGATCTGGTGGTCATGACCTTACATCATACGACTGGCAAAAGTACCTGGACTATGCAGACCTTCATCTCGGAAAGATTCCAGTAAAATCTTCTATTAAAACTCAGCA
>CAKZNC010000125.1 GCA_937129385.1 uncultured Bacteroidota bacterium | reverse complement strand
GCAGACCTGAGGAGACTGTCCTGAAGGGAATCGACATTATCATCCCATCTAAAAAGCTCACCGCACTGGTTGGACCCAGTGGAGCGGGAAAAACCACGATGACAGCATTATTAATGGGATTTTATAAACCGGGATCCGGCAGTATCATATTCGACGGAAAACCTGCAGAACAATTTTCCCTCTCCGCCCTTCGCAAACAAATCGCACTCGTCCCCCAGGATATCTTCCTGTTTGGTGGAACGATCAGGGAAAATATTTCCTATGGAAAGCCCGGCGCAACTGAAGATGAGATCCAGGACGCCGCTGACAAGGCCAATGCCCTGGAATTCATCGATCAGTTCCCGAAAAAACTCGATACACTTGTAGGCGAAAGAGGAACACAACTGTCGGGCGGACAACGTCAGCGAATTGCCATCGCCCGTGCCGTCCTGAAAGATCCTTGCATCCTGATCCTGGACGAAGCAACCTCTTCGCTCGATTCAGAATCAGAGAAGCTTGTCCAGGAGGCGCTGGAAAAATTAATGAAGAACAGAACCTCGATCGTTATTGCCCACAGGCTCTCCACGATCAGGAAAGCCGACCAAATCCTGGTGATGGAAAAAGGAAGCGTCGTTGAAACAGGAACACACCAGGAACTGATCAATGTTCCCAATGGAATCTACAGGAACCTCAGCGAACTGCAATTCGCCGGTTAGCAAAACACCCTTGTACAACCGCCGCCCCATATCTCCTTCCCGTCAGGCCAACTTTCTGCATCTTTCAGAATAAGCACTATTCGGAGCTACGGTGCACTGAGCCTGTCGAAGTGCACCCACTCCCCACTCTCGACCCCCGGCTCTCGACCTCCTCTTCACTCTCCTCTCTCCTCTCTCCTCTCCCCATAATATTCCAGTGCTTTGGGCATGATCTCATTCAGCTTCTCAATCCTGCTGGCCGGATTTGGATGGGTAGACAGAAACTCTGGGGGACGTGCACCACCGGCCTCTTCCATGCGACTCCAGAATTCCGGGGCTTCCCTGGGATCATAACCTGCCAGTGCCATAAAATAGAGTCCCATTTCATCTGCCTCAGTCTCATGGGTCCTGCTGTATGGCAATGATACACCAACTGTAGTTCCGACACCGAATGCCAGAAGTGCAAGCTGTTGAGTTGCTTCTTTTTCAGTTTTCAACGCCTCTGACAGGGCAATCCCTCCCATGCTGATCAACAACTGTTGGGACATGCGCTCGTTGCCATGCTTGGCAATTGCATGTGCGATCTCATGGCTCATTACAACTGCAATCCCCTCGTCATCCTCGCATACAGGCATGATCCCTTCATAAAAAGCGATCTGTCCGCCTGGCATGCACCAGGCATTCTTCTGCTCCGATTCCAGGACCGTAAATTGCCAGTCAAAGCCCTCAATGCGATGCGATAGGTTTTTCATGGCCATGTATTCTTCAACTGCAGCGACTACATTCAAACCAACTCTGGTAACCGATGCTTTGTATACCCGGTTTTCAGATACCTTGTTCTCTTCCAGTACCTGCTGGTAACTTCCTGCACTTAGGGCCTGCATCTGGGATGGTGGGATGGCGGTAAACTGCTTTCTTCCGGTAAGCGGTACATTGGAACATGCAATGCTAAATGATAAGGCAATTAGGGTTATTGTTCTTAATACATTCATTATGAAATCGTTGTTTTGGTTAACTGTTTAACAATTATACAGGGATAGTGTTTTATGTTTTTGGAAAACAAAATAAAATCTGAACAGTTAAATTGTTCAGATATAGAGGTTATCCCAATTCTGGGTATATTTGATGTCTATTATTGTCAGATATATAATAATTGATTATATCTTATCAATCGCTGGATGTTGCATTTACGATTTGAAATGAAAATGTGTACAAATCAATTCTTACAACAATGAAAATTACTGCCCCGTCAATTGTATTAATCACATATTTATTGGCATTCGCCTGTAACAAGATTGAACTTCCTGACCCTGTGGACCCCAAAACTGCAGAAGTGGCAGTGGTTGACCGGTTCTCTGAAGACTTTGCCACGATGATGATCAGAGATTCGGCCAACAAACTTCCCGGACCGGGAGAAGCAATAGACTTTGATGCAGAGCCTTTCATAACAAGGGGATTGGATCCTGACGGAAGATCAGTTCAATACTACAATTTCGATGTACAACCTCTTGCCTCTGCACCTCTGTATGTACTTTTCCGTGAAGGTGAATCTGATCCTGTTGAAGCACAACTTAACATAATTGACGCCATTCCGGGAGATCCCGGATACAGCGATTTCTGGCATATGATCAAAGTCTTTGTACCATCCGACTATGAAGCGAATATGGTTACGAGCTATGAGCAGATCATCGATTTTGGTTTTGATACCGAAAGAACAAACAGAATTATCAATTGCCCGATAGTACCAGCGGGATCTGAAGCTGACCTCCGTTACAGGGACGCAGAATCAAACGAATTATTCAGTGGCTGGTATAAAAGCAAACTCATCTACTACTTTACTTTTGAAGAAAAGGAACTCGTCGTGAATCTTCCGGAAACAGGTTCCCCTTATGTTCCGATTTCAGGCATCCTGGTAACTTTTAATGTTAATCCCGGCCTTCCTGGTGGAGGCCCGGCCTCCGGACCTGTAACCGAAGCTGACTCGGATCAGACCCACAATGTGCTGGAGACAATGCCGGAGGATGAGGATTATTCACCTCTCTGGAGCGTCGACGTCTACGATAATGCTGATTTTAATAATGTAAATGACTGGGAAAGTGCAACAAATGCTACGATCCTTGCAACCGGAGTCATGCATGTGAACTGTCCTGTGGTCGCTGTCGATCCTGTTTGAACCAGGGATATTCATTTTAAAGGATCTTGAGGTGTCAGATGTGGATTCATTTCTAGATTTGCCGGAGAATTCATCTCATATATATGGAATGGAAATGAAACATTGAGACGGCCATATTCAACGCCCGTGAAAAGGTGTGTAAATGATTACTCCTTCTCCGCAATATCCATGGAATATTGCCTCCACATCACAATCTTGCCATCAACAATGTAATACGATTCATGGTAGTGCT
>CAKZNC010000124.1 GCA_937129385.1 uncultured Bacteroidota bacterium | reverse complement strand
GAATACGAGCTATTCGACCTTGAATCTGATCCATATGAATTTAATAATCTTTTTGAAAACCCCATGTATCTTGAAAAAGGCCATTCAATGCTGAGTGCATTGTTTAATTGGCAACAGCGAACTGGCGACCCACTGCTAATTCCTGATTCGCTTGTCAGCTACAGGAAAACTGTGAAAGAAATCATCGAATCATCTAAATAAAAAAGTATGAGCTACCGCCGCACTAAAATTATCCTGCTGTTCGCAATTGCACCGGTAATCTTTTTCTGTATGCAATGTAATCCCAACCGCAATGCAAAACTTAAGAACACATTTGAATTCAATGCAGTAAAATGGGTAGATCCATTGATTGATGCAGCCCATTCACGCTGGTTCTTTTTTTCTTCTGCTTGCAGACCTTTTGGGATGGTGAACCTCTCTCCCGATACACGCATAAGTGGTGCATGGGGAACGGGGTACCGGTACGAAAGAGATACAGTAACCGGATTCAGCCACATTCATGCATGGCAGCTTTCAGGTATTTCAGTGATGCCCTTTACTGGAAACATAGACCCGCGCAGGGGGCCGGCAGCATATGAATCCAGCTTCAGTCACCAGTCGGAAAAAGTGAAGCCAGGATATCACTATCTGGAACTGGATCGATACGATGTCAGGGTTGAACTGGCTTCAACAAAAAGGGTGGGACTGCACCGGTATGCTTTCCCGGATTCTGAAGACCGAAAAGTGCTGTTTAACCTTGGAGGCGAACTGGGGCCCTCAGAAATGATTGAGGGCATGACCCAAATTGTGAACGCCCGCGAAATTGAAGGGTATACTATAAACGGCCCTACACGTCGAAGGCCCAAAGAATGCCCGGTTTTTTTTGTAGCCCGTTTCAACCAGCCCATCGGCAAAATGGATGGATGGGTTGAGAATCAATTGAAAAAGGACATTCAGCAAATTTCAGGTGCCAATGCAGGTGCAGTTTTTCATTTCTCATCCGGAAACAATGACCCTCTGATGATGAAAGTCGGGGTTTCCTATTGCGGCATCGAACAGGCTCGGATTAACCTCGATGCGGAATTGGACCACTGGAATTTCTCGAATGTAGTGGCCGATGCTGAAAAGGAATGGAATCAATACCTGTCGAGAATTGAGGTCAAAGGTGGCAGCGACGCACAGAAAACACGATTTTATACAGATCTCTGGCATGCGCTGCAGGGGCGCAGGATCATCAGTGATGTGAATGGAAAGTATAGTGACTTTACCGGGAATGAGCGGGAGATAAGACAAATTCCCCTGGATAGCGAGGGTAACCCTGAATTCAATCATTATAATTCCGATTCCTTCTGGGGAGCACAATGGACACTAAATACCCTGTGGCACCTTGTTTACCCTGAAATTACCGAAGAGTTTGTGAATTCAATGCTGACCATGTACAGGGATGGAGGGTTGATTCCAAGGGGACCCTCGGGAGGTAATTATACCTATGTAATGACTGGTGCATCCTCTACTCCTTTTATTGTCAGTGCATATCAGAAAGGCATCAGGGGATATGATGCACATATTGCTTACCAGGGGCTCAAAAAAAATCATATGCCTGGAGGCCTAATGAGTAAAGCCGGCTATGAACATTATACGAACACAGGAGGTGGGATAGAATATTACATGGAAAGAGGATATGTCCCCGAAGGAATAGAAGCACAGGGGTTTCACCTTGACGGAGCAGGGATGACACTTGAATATGCGTACCAGGATTGGTGCCTGGCCCAATTTGCTGACGCTCTGGGAGAAAATCCTGACCGTGACTATTTTCTTGACAGGGCTAAGAATTACAGGAACCTTTATGACACTACCTCAGGATGGATGCGACCCCGGAATATGGATGGCAGCTGGAAAACTCCGTTTGATCCACTTCAGCACAGGAAATCAGGATTTGTCGAATCCAATGCAGTCCAGATGACATGGTTCGTACCCCAGGATATTCCAGGTCTGGCTGAATTGATGGGAGGATACGACGCCTTGAACGATAAATTGAGCCACTGCATGCAAAAGGGTGAACAAGATGGTTTCGTAAATATTTCTTCCTGGGTAAATTACAGTAATCAGCCATCAATGCAGATGGCGGCAATATTTAATCATTCAGGTGCCCCCTGGCTTGCTCAATACTGGTCCCGAAAGATCATCGAAGAGGCATTTAGCGGGACCTCGCCCTACGAAGGATATAACGGTGATGAAGACCAGGGATTAATGGGAGCACTTGCTGTTCTTATGAAAATAGGATTATTCGAACTACAGGGTGGTGCTTCAACAGATCCCTATTACGAAATTCTCAGCCCTATATTTGACCAGATCACTATACGCCTGGATGAATACTATTATAAGGGGGGATCTTTCACAATCACAGCTAATAATAACTCGCCCCAGAATGTTTATATACAATCTGCACGTCTAAATGGTAAGGTGCTGAAAAAGAACTGGTTCCTGCATAGAGAACTAACAAGTGGAGGTAAACTTCTCCTGGAAATGGGACCGAAGCCCAACCAGGAATGGAGTACGAAAACAGCTATGTTGCCTCCTGCACTGAGTGTCGTGACCAGGGAATAGCCCGGCGCAAATTGTAATAAAATAAATGGGCTAACAATATAGAACAACTTGTAAAATGACAAAAATGAAATTGAACATAGTGAATGAGAAGTACCAAAACCGCTTCTCACATTATCTTCTGATTATCCTGCTCCTTTTCAGTGCCTGCCAGGATAAACATGGTGTTGTTTTCGACAATGGGCGCATCTATTCCACTAAAATAAATCTTACCCTGGAGCAACAGGAACGGCTTCTTCAATCCCTGGAAGCGTTTCATGTGAATTACGACCCCGAGGCGAAAATGCTCAAAGAACCTTTTTCTTCACCAGGCTACCATACCACACTAAAAGGAGGAGAGGTCCATCGCACCCGCAAATCTTTACGTTATGCAGTAGCCCTGCTTGACACCTATGATGAATCTTTTCGCGATAGAGCAATAGGAATAATAGATACGGTTCTCACTTTTCAGGTGACCAACCCCGAAAATGATTATTTCGGTGTCTGGCCATGGTTTGCAGAAGAGCCTGTTGATCAGATGGATCCGCCGGATCGTAACTGGGCAGATTTCTGCGGCGCCCAGTTAATTGAAATCATACTCACACACCGCGATCGATTGCCAGCAGACCTTTCCGAACGGATCGACAAATCCCTTCAGTATGCAGCAGAGGCCATACGACGCAGAGATGTTGGCCCCGGTTACACGAACATTGCCATCATGGGTACTTTCGTCACTTTTATTACGTCTGAACTCTTCAGTATTGATTCATTGAACCGGTATGCGCGGGATCGAATGCAAAATTTCTATGACTTTACGCTCCACCACCGGGGATTCACAGAATACAACAGCCCTACCTATACCATGGTAGCGCTTGATGAATTGAGCCGCATGCGTAAATATATCATCGATCCGTTTATGAAACCCATGATTGACTCTCTTTACAATATTGGCTGGGAAATTGTCGCCACCCATTTTCATTATCCAACCCAACAATGGTCCGGACCACACAGCCGTTGTTATCGGACTATTCTCAGAGATGATTTTTACGGGACCTTGAACAGGGCTGGTAAAGGCAAACTGAACCAATTTGGGGACAATGAGCCCGAAATCACCGAGCACAGAATTCAGCATCACATTCCGGCACAGTACCTGCCCTTTTTTACAGGTTTTTCCGATAACCGCACAGAGAGAGATACCTTCAGATTATCAGAAAATCCCATACTTGGAACTACCTATTTGACTGACAAGTTAAGCCTGGGGTCGGTAAATCACTCGGATCTCTGGAACCAGCGAAGGGCTATCCTGGGGTATTGGGGAAGCGCAGATTCAACCAATTATCTGCATGTCCGGTTCCTGCATGATTTTTACGATTTTTCTGCAGCGAATGTTTTTTCAGTGCAGGACAAGGACGAAATTCTTAGTGCCCTAAATTTTGCTACCGACGGAGGCGATACGCATATGAAGCTCGACAGGATCAATGGTAGATTCCTGGCAAAGGATTTACGCCTGAGAATTCAATTCAAGTACCTCGACCTTGACCAAATACGCCTTCCCGATGAAGTAACTCAGCCCATCATTTTTACTAAGGGGAATCTTACTTTTTCTGTATGCAGCCCGGTGCAACAATTTGAAGGTACAAAACCTGTTTGGACCAAAGGAGAAGATGCTGACGCTAAAGTAGCATGGCTTGATCTTATATTTTACGAGGGCGAAGAGAAAGCGTTTAATCTTGATGAGATGTCCTCCGCTGTATTCGGTTTAGCTCTGAAGATCCACCCGGAAAATGAATTACGGGCTGAACATATTAAATATGGATTTGAAGATGGCTTGCTTACACTTTCCTGGAATGGCAAGGAACTTTCTGTCCCCTTCAAACCAATGAAAGAGCAAGAGCTGGAAGACATGTACAGTTCAAATTTGAATGGTTTTTTTAATTTCAAAAATTGAGGAAAGCATGAAAAAAATATCGTTGACTATACTATTCATTTGCACAATTTTTCATTCCAACTACGGGCAAAACACGGAAGATTGGGAACCCATAGAGTACGTTAAAGCTGTCGCAGACCGGGTACGCGCCAAAGCTCACTTTGAACTGCAACTGGAAACTTTGCCTCCGTCAAAAAATTTCAACCGAATTGAATTTATTTCCTTTGAACGCAATTTCCAGGTAAGCAGTAAAGCAGCGGCATATGCGCTGACAAATATTGTAAGTGATGCTGATGTTACAATACCATTCGATCTTTCATTCAGCGGTAGCCTCAAACTATGGGTGAACGGAGAGCAGGTCTTTGCAAAAAGAAACACAGGACCGTCCATAGTTACAGAATTGGAACGTTCAATTGAATTAACAGATCATGTAGAAATCAGTCTGAAGAAAGGAAACAACCAGGTGCTGATAAAATCAATTGGTGAAAACAATGAATGGAAAGTGTATATACAACCTGATTTGTCGCAGGGAGTATCTTTGCAATTCAAGCTGGATGAGCTTAAAAACGTCACTCCTTCAGTGGACAAAATAAGCAATTGGCTGATCATCGGACCATTTCCCAACCAGGAAAATATCGAACATGAACTTCCCCCCGAAAAGGAATTTATCATTGGAAGCATATACAATCAGGATAACGAAAGAATTGCATGGACTATTCCAAAGCCGGAAGTGATAGCAAATCCCATCGGCCGCGATCCATTATGGGGAACCTTGTATGACTATAATTATCATACTGCAGGATTGGCCTGGGCAATTTACAATTTAGGTGAATTTACAGGGGAGGAGCGCTTCAAACAGTATCTCCGCGATTATTGTGATTATATGTTCAGGATCAGGCCTTACATTACCTATGAGAAGTACGACCTGG
>CAKZNC010000123.1 GCA_937129385.1 uncultured Bacteroidota bacterium | reverse complement strand
CAGCGTTATAGTGGCCGGGCAGGGATCGAGTGGTTCCCCGATGAAAAGAATGTCATCAGCCTGAGTGGACGATATGGTTACAGGGCCAGCCTGAGTGAATCCACGATCGATTACGAAGAATGGTCGAATTTTGCTCCCACAAGAAATACCTATCATAATATTGAAGACAGGGAGCGTAGTGGAAACTACTATTCGCTGAATGGAGAGTATACGCACAATTTCAATGGGGACGACATGGAAGACGGAAGTGCGCACAGGCTCGACATCAACCTGATGTACTACATGCGTGAGGGCAATGAGGAGACGCTTAATTTCCTTCTTGATGAGAACGATGAAAGAACAGACGGCCAGCTTTCGACAGAATACGGACCTTCGGCCGGTTTCGAATACCGCGTGAATTATGAACAGCCATTCTCTACCGCTTTTAATATTGAAGCCGGTGCACAGGGTAGATATGGAGATTCGAATGAATCCAACGGCTTGTATTTCTATAACCCGGTTTCAGAGGAATTTGATTTCCAGGAAAATTTCAGCAATGAAGTTACCTACCGTAGAAATATACATGCGCTTTACGGACTCATGAAAGGGGAATACAGTGACCTGGGCTATCAGCTCGGCCTCAGGGGTGAATATACCTACCGGGACATTCAGATGGAGGAGCAGGGAACATTCAACATCGATCGCTGGGACTATTTCCCAACTGTACACCTGTCTTATTCACCTGGTGAGAAGAATCAATTCATGGCCAGTTATTCACGGCGAATTGACCGTCCGCGTGGATGGTACCTTGAACCATTCATCACCTGGAGTGATGCGTACAACGTCAGAAGGGGAGAGCCTGGATTGCTGCCGGAATACATAGATTCCTACGAAATCAGTTATCAGCGGGAACTTAATAAGACAGACTTCCTTTCAGCCGAATTATATTACCATGTTACAGATAATAAGATCGAAAGGGTACGTGAAGTATACAGGGACAATATCATGCTCTCAACTTACGCCAATATAGGTACAGACTACGCACTCGGTTCTGAGATCATGCTGAGTATGGATCATTTTGACTGGTGGGAATCAGATTTTTCGGGGAATTTTTATAACTACCGTGTGAAGGGCGAGGTGTTTGGGGAAGAGCTTGACAGGGGACAGTTTACCTGGAGCGTGGAATGGAACAATATCTTCAGAATCACCAAAACCACCCGACTGCAGTTCGCCGCCGAATATGACAGTCCGGAAATAGAGGCCCAGGAAACCGAATCAGCCACCTTTGAATTTGATGCGGCTGTCCGGCAAGCTTTTCTTAACAATAAATTATTGCTGACCCTGCAGGTGCGGGATGTATTTGGTACAGACCAGCATGAGTCATATATAGAAGCTTCTGATTTCTATTCATATCGACTCTACACGCATAAGGCGCCAATTGTCATGCTGAATCTCACATTCAGGATCAATAACTTCGGCGACAACAGGGGAGAGAATCTCGGAGGAAATGATAATGGCGGATTTGACGGAGGGGAAATGTAAGCGTCTATACCAGGTTGTCTGAAAGGTTGTTTAAGATAGTCTCATTTCATTATTTCATCAGCATCACAACTGCTAATTCTGTCAGAGCTTGATTAGTTTTTTCCTTTTCAATACTTCCCCTGAGATCAGAATGACTTCATAGAATCCCGGGTATATATGAGATATGTTGACAGCCTGGATTCCTGAAAATTTTTTATTCATAACCACAGATCCTCTTGTATCGATGATCTTTATTGAATAATCTTCCTGGTTTTGGGGTTGAATATTCAGAATTCCCTTTACTGGATTAGGGAACAGGTGAAAACCGGCAGCAGTCAGGTTTGGTGTCCAGGATCCTTCACATTCTGAACTGTCCAGCACTGCGATAATGCCGGTATTCCCACCGGAACAAATACCGCAGGAATCGATAAATGCGGTTCCGTTAAAGTCACTGTTACAATCGTAACACGCTTCTTCATTAAGCACAGGAATACGTCCGGACCCTCCGCCAGCACAAAGACCACAGGAATCTATGAAAGCCTTACCGTTGAATTCATTGTTACAATCGTTGCATTCCTCCTTCGTTAGTACCGGCACCCGTCCGGTTTCGCCACCTGCACATATTTCACAAGAGTCCAGGAAGGCGGTTCCATTAAATTCCCCGTTACAATCGTAACACAATTCCTTTTCCAGGACCGGCATCCGGCCTGTATCGCCTCCGGCACAGATACCACAACTATCTAAAAATGCCGTTCCTCCCAGATCGCCATTACAATCTTCAACCGGAGCACATACCGCCGGGTCAAGTTCAGGAACAATACCGGTATTTCCCCCGGCACAAATACCGCAGGAATCCATGAATGCTATTCCGCCGATATCACCGTTACAATCCACTCCTGCGGTTACAAAATTTGACAACAGCCTGATATACATGATCTGATACCCACAACTGTTTTCAGTCACCGACCATGAATTAAGCGGCCAGCTCGTGTTGAAGTCTTTATAAGATTTCTGATCAGGTTGGTTTTTTGGCGGAGTGAGGTCCTCACTGTTGCAAATGGCATTATTGGATGCACTTCCGCAACCACTGGGACAACATCCATCCCAGTTGTATGAAGGATTGGGTCCGCCTGGCAGGAAGCCGGGTGGCGGACCAAATTCAGAAACCCCGACCCGGTCCCATTTGGGACTGCCATTTGTAAACCAGGAATGATAAAACTCATTCGCACAATTTTCAGCGCCGTAAGCATACATGTTGGACAGATAGGCAAAGGAGAGTGGATTGACCCCATGCAGGTAATTTACATACGTGAGTGCAGCATCCGTTGCCTTCTGATCCGACCCCGGATCAATGCCGTAGTACACCAGGTCCATGAACATCATCCCTTTTGCAGACTTGGTCCGGTTACTGCCCCACGTATAGCTGTTCAGGAATGCAAAATAAGGATCCCTTTTCGTATTAATTGCAGGCATGTTGATTTCGGAATTCAGCATGGATGTCCGGTATTTTGATCTGATCGCGTCCTTCACTGACTGCGTACCATCTGCGATGGTCAGGTAATAGAGCAACATCTCCTGGTTATCCATTTCATATGGATATGCATAGGTCCATTGGAACAGGTGGCTCTTGGTATAATTCGCATCAAAATGATCCCTGTAGGTGGTGTTACCTGTCACATCGAACAGGAAGCAGGCAGCCTCGATCTTGATCATGTCCATTCCGTATGCATCAACCTCCATTCTTCCAGCGCCCAGTCCCTCGCTATTGTATGCCGGATCATTGTTATTAAAGAATACATCGGGATTTGTCTCAGCCCAGTCCCAGGCAAGTTCGGCCCGTGCAAGCAATGTATCTGCATATTCATCCTGACCGATCATCCTGTATACTTTTGAGCTGATCGCCAGAGCTGCTGCAACATTCAGCGTACCTGATGTATTCACTTTGCCATAATAACTGGGGGCTGTCGCAGAAGAGGGAGGACTTCCATGTGCCTCACCCACAATGCTCAGCACACTGCCATCTCCCAGCTGCAGTCTCATAAGGTGATCGATTCCCCATTTGGCTTCATCAAGCAGGTCAGGCACCCCATTTCCCGACTCCGGGATATTGTAATCATCGCCCCATGCACCAGGGTTTTCAAGGTATGCCTTCATGAAATCCACCACGTAATTCGCTGTCCAGCTGGTATATTTGTTATAATCCCCGGCATCATACCATCCTCCGCTGACATCCCTTTCAGTCGATGGATCATCCTTTGCAAAGAATGATCTGCATTCTGTGTCCTGGAGATCGCCCATATGGCTGGCGCCGTCGGCCCATTCGGCCCCCGCAAATTCAGCATCCTTTGCATGTCCAACCCTTTGGTAATAAAAAGTACGCACCGCATGTTTCAGTACTTCGTTGTATACATCAGGGGCGATACGGAATTCGTATGACCGTTGTCCATTTTCCTCATCAAGGATGTAGTAGGTTCCAGTTTCAGAAAAGTCAGAAAAATCAAAATACCAGACCCTGTCCCCCGAAGATGCATCGGTATCCCCACTCTTCCAGCGAGATACAACACCCGTATAAACCGGATCGCCCGATGAGACCTCCACTAAGGAAAACGCAGTCCCGGGTGCGTAGGATTCATCTGCGTCATATCCCACTTGCGGGTCCCTGATCACAGCCGTTTTCCTTGCATTGTTTGGATATCCGAACTGATCGATTACGATGTGCCTGGCTCCGGGTTGCGCTTTTATAGTAGCGAAGAAGCCGGCAAAGATGAGGATAAATAAAGACCTTTTCTTCATATGAAAATAGTTGTTACGTGGTGATTATACTGAATAATACGTCCTGCTGCCGACCCATTACCCGGTGGCAATATACAGAATTTTCAACTTATTGATCCGTATCCAATGTGTTTGAATTCTTATTATTATCTTGCCGGCACTAACAATCAAGCAAAACAGACCAACCATGAAAAACACCAGACGATTCATCGTTATTGCAGCGATGATGCTATTTACAGTTTCAATTGTGCAGGCTTCCGATCCGGATGCCCCGGCCCTCACAGCCAACAAATTCGAGACAGCCCCCGAGATCGACGGAACAATGGACCTCCAGTGGGAACCGCTCCAATGGCATTCCCTGAACTACGTATGGATGGAGTGGGGCGAAACCGTTGATTCATCTGACTATTATGGCAGGTTTAAGGTGGGCTGGTCTGAAGAAACTGACCTGCTATACTTTTTCGT
>CAKZNC010000122.1 GCA_937129385.1 uncultured Bacteroidota bacterium | reverse complement strand
CAGTCCGTCATCGGTTGCTGCATAGAGAATTCCGTCCTGGACCGGTGATTCGCCCAGTGAGGTGATCGTGCTGTAATTCGACATTGCATAGATATCCCATGGATTGTCCCAGCTCTGTTCTCTTCCCATGATAGGCAGTTCCATCCGCTCAAGCCCTTTGGTCAGGTCACCCGACACGGTCTTCCAGCTGTCTCCCCTGCTGTCCGATCGCCACACACGGTAGGATGCCGTGTAGATCCTGGCCGGGTCATGTGCGCTCACGAGAATGGGGGTGTCCCAGTTGAATCTTTCATGGGGTTCATTTTTCCCCGCTTGCGGCTGAATAAAAACCTGCTCGCCTGTAACACGATCAATCCTGAACAGGAAACCCTGCTGGCTCTCACCATAGACGATCCCGGGATTGCCAGGTTCCGTGGCCGTCTGATGACCGTCACCTCCCAGGATATGTGCCCAGTCGGCATTCCTGATCCCTTCAGCGAAGACGGTCCTGGACGGACCCGCATGGGTGCCGTTGTCCTGTGTTCCGCCAAATACATTGTAAAAAGGTTCGGCATCATCCAGGGCCAGTTTGTAATATTGAGTCACCGGGAGGTTGGCGATGAAGCGCCAGTTCTCTGCCAGGTCAAAACTCTCATATATCCCACCGTCGGTTCCCACCAGCAGGTAATCGGGATCATGTTTGCTGAATGCCACGGAATGGTTATCAGAGTGCTTCCTTGTTTCCTTCATCCTGCGGAAGGTCTTTCCGTGGTCATCAGAGATCTGCATTCTCACATCCACCAGGTAAAGGGTTCCCTCGTGATGTGGTGAAGCATACAATTCCTGGTAATAGTGCGGCCCTGTGGCTCCTGAAACCGTTTCAGACTGTTTCGTCCAGCTGTTACCGCGATCTTCCGACATATACACTCCTCCCGTCCGCCGGTCAAGCTCAATGGCAGCATAGATCACATCGCTGTCAAAAGGTGAGATGGCGAGGCCGATCTTCCCGAGGTTGGAACCGGGGATGCCCTTCTCCAGCTTGGTCCAGGATTCACCCCCATCGTCACTCCGGTGGATTCCCGATCCTGGTCCGCCGCCTAAAAAGGCAGCCACCGTCCTGTGCCGTTGCCATGTCGCAGCGTAGATACAATCAGGGTTTTCTTGGTCCATGACCACATCAGTCACCCCGCTCCATTCATTGCCACCCAGCACCTTCACCCAGGTATCACCGCCATCCGAGGTCATGTATAGACCTCTGTCTCCTCCTTTGGACCAGAGGGGACCCTGTGATGCTGCATATACGACATCGGGGTTTTCGGGATGCACGATGATTTTGGAAATATGCTCCGAATTTTTCAGACCGGTATTCTTCCAGCTTTTGCCTGCATCATGACTTACATAGATGCCATCGCCATAGCCGGCATGACGGCCACCAACATTTTCACCGGTCCCCACCCATATGGTAGTTGGATTGACCGGGTCGAGGGTAACACACCCGATTGAATAGGACGATTCATTATCGAAAACAGGCTTCCAGGTGACCCCTGCATTTTCTGTCTTCCAGACCCCTCCGGAACCAACCGCCACGTACCATGTACTTTCATCTTCAGGATGAATGGCCACATCGGCAATCCGGCCCGACGAGAATGCAGGACCGATATTCCGAAATTCTAATCCATTGTAAATCGAGGAAGACGATTTCTCCTCCTTTTCCTGGGCAAACAGGCTGAAACCCAGGAATAGCAAAACAATGCTGAAATATTTCATATAATGAGGTATTTGGTTTGGTTTTAATGCAATGGTTTGAGGTAAAACAAATATAGCGATAACATTTAATACAGCCATCCCTCACCCGATTCTGGTTGCAGAGCAGGATGGGAAGAAACCAGATTATCTCAATTGTTAACTCGTGAAACTACATTTATCCGAAAAATTCAGCCCATACAATCGAGATTTTACAATCTCAACACATTAACCTTAAAAGGCAGACTATCCTGAAGGATGTAACATCATTAGTGTCCACTTAGAACTAGAAATATGCTTTGTAATTCCCTGTTGATTATTGATTTTACATCAAATAAGCGATGTCCACGATTTGATTCGAAAAATGAATTTATTGTTGGGTGTTTTATAATAGATATTTCGTAAACAATTAATTATTAGACATTTGAAAACACTGGTGTCCCGTATAAATTTAAGAAAACAGATTAACATATTGATATAGTGCAATATAAGTACATTTGACATTCAACGATTTGAATTTTTCAAGTTGAATAATATGATTTTAGAAATTGATTAATGTGTTGTATTTCAATATTTTAAAATAGTGGTAATATCAATAATTATCCAATATTTCGACTTCAGACAATTAGACGGGACAGCAGTGATTTGAAAATAGAATTATTAGTTATATAGATTTTTACAACTTAAGTGGACAATTGTGAGATTACTTAATTCATAATAGTCATTGCTATATGGGCTCAAATACAGAAATACAAATATGAAAACTATACGTACAAAGCTATTCAAGATCGGGGGAATATGGCAGGTTGGTTTCATCCATTTGAATCGGGATGATATCAGGGCAATGAATGGTCTGAGGGGTTTCAGGTACAATGAAGATATGCATATGTGGCATATTAGTTTTCATGTGAGTACGATTAAATATCTGAACAGTCGATTTGAAGGAAGGTTCCAGTTCCTGGAGGATCCCGGAGAACGGAGTTCAGCACCTGAGCTGCCTGAAGAAAAGAAAACTTACACCGCAAGAATGACAATAGAGAAATCGAGAGACCGGTTAATTCTCAAGCACAGTTACCATACCGGGTTATACAAGCAGCTAAAGGAATTAGAAGGAAGTCACTATGATTTGAACTACCGATACTGGGTCTTATCTGTTATCGCTCATTACAGCGAGGTAAAAGAGATGTTGGGAAAGATGGGGTTTTCGGTTACGGTGCATCATGCTGACAATGATGCTATAAAGAATACAGATAGTGAAAAGGACAGGCCAACACAGCTTTCAGATAAAGCTGTGCGTTTAATGAAGCAATTCGAACGCGAGTTATTCATAAGGAATAGGAGTCAGCGCACCGTAAAAGCTTATTTATCAGTGCTGAAGCAATTCTTATATGCTTTCATTGAGATAAATCCACAAGACATCACCCATGCTCAGATCAGGGACTACCTCTATGACCAGGTAAAGGATAAGGAATATTCATTCAGCTCGATCAACATACAGATCAGTGCAATCAGGTCATTTTACAAGTATGTTTACGACATCGACTACCAACAAATTAAGATTCCTAATCCAAAAATGTCAAAGGATTTACCGAAAGTAATCAGTCAGGAAGACATACAGCGCATGATAGTTCGCACATCCAATTTAAAGCATCGCGCCATCATCAGCACATTATATTCTACGGCAATAAGGCGCCAGGAGTTAATCAATCTGAGAATTTCAGACATAGACTTACAAAACAGGCATGCACGTATCAGCGGCAAGGGCAATAAAGAGCGGGTTGTCTTTTTGTCCTCCTCGCTGATAAGCATCCTGGAAAGTTACAAAAAGACCTTTACCCCTGCCGAATATTTATTTGAAGGTCCGCATGGCGGTCCCTATTCCAGCAGCAGCATAGCAAACATCATCAGGCATGCAGCGAATCGCGCCGGAATCAGTCAGCACGTTACCCCGCACATGTTACGTCACAGTTTCGCCACGCATATGTTAGCAGCAGGCGTCTCTCCCATTCACCTCCAAAAGATCCTTGGCCACACCAACATTAAAACCACCCTAATCTACACCCACCTCACAGACAATGACCTCAGCACCCTGCCCAACCCACTTGACAACATGAATTTCTAACAAAAAACATAAACAATACCTCCACATTTCACACATTATATGTACCTTTCCTAAACATAATTACTAGTTGGAGACAATTTGGCAGGGATTTCAATCTGCCGGGCTTAGATAGGGGCCATTG
>CAKZNC010000121.1 GCA_937129385.1 uncultured Bacteroidota bacterium | reverse complement strand
CCACGGAATACCCCGTTTCCCTGGTCATCCATGGAGAGGTATCCGGCAGACTTCCCACCCATGACCCCATCATTGATGATCTCCCATTTCTGAACATCCTCTGGCTTACTGAAATTGAAAATAACAGCCTGGTTGATAAGCAATGACATGATCATTATTTTTGTTAGTACCATAACACATTAACACGGGACGTTACGTGTTGGTTCGCAGGGGATTGTCCGAAAGAGTGAAGATTTATTCAATGCTGATGCCAGGGAGACTTGGTGATCAATATCATTGCAATTGCCTGCCTGTGCCCTCTGGGCTTGAACAGATACCAGGATCAATTGCTTAAATGTCAATAAATTTACGATAATGCTCATATCGTTCGAAGATCTGCCTCACGTAAGTGTAAGGTTCGAGGCCCCTTACGTACCCGTATTCTACATCCGGATCGTTATAATATTTGGGATAACTGAGCTGCAGGATCATCTCCTCCACATTTTCGTCCCATGTTACTGGATCGAGCGCATTTTTTTCGGCCAGACGTTGTGCATCTTTCACATGATAGAGGCCGCAATTGTATGAGGCCATCGTAAATTTCAAACGCTGTATGGAATCCTCCACCGCCTCAAATTTGCTCCACAACCTGTCGAGGTAGGTAGAGCCACCCCGGATGCTCTGTTCAGCATTGGTCCTGTTCTTCACATTGAGTTCCCTGGCTGTAGCCGGCATCAGCTGCATCAGCCCTGTGGCACCTGCCCAGGATCCTGCGGTGGGATTGAACCTTGACTCCTGGTAGACCAGGGAGGCGAGCAGCCGCCAGTCCCACCCGATACGGTCGGCATGTGTTTGTATGATCTGATCATACTTGCTGATGCTATTGTTGGTAAGACTGTAAAAATCACTTTCAATTCTTTTCCTGAAGTTGCGCTTGTTCTTAAAATACTTATTGTAGATCACGTAATAGTCCACTTCATCCTTCATTTCATCGATCCAGTCATTGACTGCCGCCAGCAATTCTTCAGAACCGGGTCTGACAGCCCAGCCAATCCGCTGGGAAAAGCTCACAGGTACGTCAATATCCAGGACCGGGTAATAGGATGCATTGATATTTGCCAGGTTATTGTCGGCCACTGTGTATTTGATCTCCCCGTCGACCACCATCTTGATGATCTCGTCTGTTGAAAGATCCCCCGGGAGGGTGTCGATGACAATCTCTCCGCCGATCTCATCCGAGAGGTTGACCAGGCGTTTGTAATAGGAGGAGTTCATGCGCACCGATACGGTATCGCCAATCAACTCTATGACATCATGGACCAATGCACTTTGCAACCGGCTCCATTTCATCGTCCTCCAGTTGTCGGGTTTTTTCTGAACCAGGACCTGGTGGGTCAGGTAAAGGTAATCTGTGAAGTTCACTTGTTCCATCCGGTCCGACGTAATGGTCAGACCATGTGCCACAAGATCAACATTGCCCTGGTTCAGTTCATGCAGCATGTTGTCGATATTTTCTGAAACATGAATTTCGAGATCAACTCCAAGGTGATCGGCAAATCTTTTAAGCAATTCATATTCATATCCCATTGGCTGTCCGCGGTACAGGAAGTAGCTTGTACCACTGTAAGTGGTCAGGGCCCTGAGTTTTCCATCCTGTGTGATCTCCTGGAGATCCCTTCCATCCATCCGATGAGCAGCATCCTGCCTGGCGGGTCCTGACCCATTGTTGCAACCCTGTAAAATGGTGGCTACGATTAGTAGCAGCATATAAAAAACCGGTTGGCGCCTATCCTGGTTCATAAAAAAATTGTTTAATGACTGTTTTATTTAAGACAATATTTAAATTCAATTGTTAAAAGAAGGATACAACAATTCAGCGTCTATTCAAAATCCGTATGAAAAACAAGGTAAATAACCGATTGGATCAGCTCTATGCACGCATTACCAATGAGGAGGACGCAAGGATATGCAAGGAGATCTCAGATGATGCATGTCGCTTCGTACCGGTCAACTTTTTCCTGCAGGTGATCAGCAAGACTTTTACCAAGCTGGGGGATGCCCTCAGCAGTCCGAAAACAGTGCTGGCATGGCTCATGAGTTATGTAAACGCCCCGGTTGCATTGATCGGATTCCTGGTTCCGATCAGGGAATCGGGTTCGATGTTGCCCCAGATCTTCATTGCCGGCTATATCAGGAAATTGCCGGTCCGCAAATGGGTTTTCGTCATCGGTTCGCTGCTACAGTTCGCTGCCATTGCCGGGATCGGGGCAGTAAGTCTACTCTTCACGGGCGCCACTGCAGGATGGTTGATCCTGGCACTGCTTGTTGTGTTCAGCCTCTCCAGGGGACTTTGCTCAGTCGCTTCCAAGGATGTGCTGGGAAAGACGATCCCGAAGACAAGGCGAGGACGAATGGGCGGTGTGGCTACTTCCGTGTCTGGTGTCATGGCCCTGGGGGCGGGATTGTATATGTTCATAAAGACACAACAGGAACTTGCTGTTGATTTCTATGCCTACCTGGTCTTCTTTGCCGCATCCATGTGGATCCTGGGAGCGGTTGCCTATGCAATGATCAGGGAGTATCCGGGAGAGACCTCCGGAGGCGCAAATGCCATTCGGGAAGCACTTGCAAGACTCAGTCTGCTCAGGGACAACAAGCAGTTCAGAAACTTTGTCATCTCCAGGTCGCTGCTGCTCTGTTCCGCACTGACGGCACCGTTCTATGTCGTGATTGCCCAGGATATGTTGGGAAAAGATGTAAAGATCCTGGGGCTTTTTATCCTGGCAAACGGCGTGGCCACAAGTATCAGTGCACCCTTTTGGGGCAGACTGGCCGATCTTTCCAGTAAGCGGGTGATGGTGATCGCGGCACTCATCACAGCAGGATTGGGGATCGTAATGTTTGCCGTTGTAAGTTGGCTTCCTGTCCTCCACGAACAAACATGGGTATACCCGCTGGCATTCTTTATTCTTGGGGTAGCGCACAGTGGGGTGCGGTTGGGACGAAAGACCTATATCGTGGATATGGCCGGGGGGAACAAGCGGACCGACTATGTAGCTGTCAGCAATACTGTGATTGGAATGGTACTTCTGCTCACGGGTGGTATCAGTGCAATGGCATCCATGATCTCCCCTGCGGGAATCATTCTCATCCTCTCTTTATTCGGACTTGCCGGTGCGGTCACCAGTCACCGGCTCCCTTCTGTGGAATAGGGGCAGTAAGTCTTTATACCGCTCACCCGGTTGATCATGCCTGATCATCCAGGTACTCATTGCCGGTATGCGTGATAAGCCTCACACCTCCTTTATGAATACGGATAGTGAGTTGTTTGTATTCGCCGGCAACCTCGCCATCGAGCTGAAGCAATAGTTTCCTGTTAAACGACACTTTCGCTTCAGTTGCATGTATCACCGTACTGTTCCGGTCTTTCAGAAACCTTTCGTCAAATTTTGCCAGTCCCCGTTTGATCATGGAGCTGATGTTGATGTCCTCAATAATGACGATCTCGAATTTCCCGTCCATGGGATTGCCATCCTTCGTCAGTGGGATGCCTGTTCCGTACTTCCTCGAATTACAGAATGCCACCATCAGCGCGTTTTTCGTTATTTTCTTGTCTTCTGTCTCTATCTGCACTTCAAACGGTTCGTTCTTCCGCATCTCATCAAGAAAATATTTGGCATAAACCGACATGCCCCTGTTGGGATCCTTCTCATATTTTTCGACGATCCTCGCATTGGTACCCACATCCCCGATGTGAATTGAATACTTCTTGCCACTGAATTCCAGTACATCAAGACCCACAACGATGGTTGACATGATTGCATCTTTCAAAGCCTCAAGCGGATCCGGATTCACACCCAGTTCTTCAGCCATCCCGTTTGCCGATCCCATGGGTACGATCCCCACAGGGTGATCAGTATCAAGGACCGCAGTGACCGTCAGCAGCACTGTTCCGTCACCACCAACAGCTACGATCCTGTCGGGGTCAAATGATTCAACCCGGCGCTGTATCTTCTCACGATCATCTTTTCCCGTCGTCTCAAATGCCTTGTATTTAATCCCGTACCTCCTGCAGAGTTTTTCAGCCTCCTTCATGAAACGGTCTTTCTCCTCTCCGCCGGATACCGGGTTTACGATCAACAGTATTTTCATGTTATTTTGTTTCAATGGGCTCATTGATTACCTCTTCGCCAATTTCATCCGTATCTTTGAAATAGATCGCATCGGCACCCGTCGATTGGAGGGTGTTCCACTTTTCGATCTGTTTTATATTGGGCTTCAGCGTCGTCTGTCTGATATAGATCTTCCGGATACGGTCGGGATATTCCCTGTTGATCTGGGAATAGACATCCATATCACGCTGCGTATCATCCCCAAGGAGGATAAATTTCTTCCCCGGAAGGTGATCGATGATCAGACGGAGGTTATTGAGTTTGTAATCTTTCCCTTTTTTGGGATGGAAAAGCTGCCTGATATTCAGGAAGGGGGTAAGCATCAACGGTCCCTCCGGTAATTCCCGGAAGCGAATCACCGAATTGATCAGTCCGAACAGGTTGCTCTCACTCTTCGACAGGTAACTGATCCTGTAATTGCTTTTCCTGAACTTTCCAAAAAGTTCGTGTGTATAGGCAACAGCCTTCCGCTTTTTCGGCCGGTAAAACAATATGGTACCGATCCGCTTCAGTGCAGAAGCTGTATGGGAGACCATCACGGTATCGTCAAGATCTGAGATCACCTCTGTTTTTGCATCACTATGTCTGAATATATAGGGATAATCCTGGGTTATGTCCAGTTCACCCTTTTGCGTATGTATTGAAATATCATCATTCACCGCTCCCTCCACGAGCATGGAAAAGTGTCCGTTTGAAGAGGTTTTGATCGTCCACTCCTTACCACCCATCCTGATGGTCACATCTTTATTAGCGAAGGTCTTATGAAAATAGGACCGCATGACCTGGAAGAAATTCCCGGCAATAGTATTGGTATTCGGACTGATCGGGCGCCGTCCGTCCAGGATCGTACCGGAGACCAGGGTATGTTCGGTAAATTCAATTGCTGTAAGTTGCCACAAGTATACGCTCATGCAGACTCCTTTCGTTTTTAATTCTTTAACCTGTAAAAAAGACCGCGTTCCTGCCTGACAGGAATGACCGAATTTTCAGCTTTCAACATCTCCAGGTACCTGTTGATCTCATCTTCAGGAAGACCCAGGGATTGACCGAGGTCCACCGCTGTACAGGGCCGCCTGGAGATGGTGGAGAGGATCGCATCCCGGATATCTGCATTCGCATGTCGCTCTTTCCGGTTTTCACCTGGTGAAGCGATGATCTCCACATGATCCATGTCGAGCATCTTTACAAAGTACTCCAGCTCCTCAGCGGTTGCGGCCACCAGGTTTTCTTCTGTACCCGGCCTGTCAAGTGTATTCACCTGGATCCTGTCGGGTCCGATCTTCAGGATCACCTCCCGGATCGCCCGGATCTCCTGTTCGTGGTCGTTGATGCGCGGCAAGACAAATACTTCGAGCCACATCTCCCCGGTGAACTCCCTGCTGAAAGCCACCAGTCCGTCGGCATACTCCTCAGATGTGAGTCCCCCGGCCGGCCTGTTGATCTTCTCGAAAACTTCCTGTGTCGCTGCATCCAGTGAGGGCAGCAGCAGGTCAACATCCATCAACTCTTCCCTGAGCCCGGGGTCAGACAAAAGCGTCCCGTTGGTGATCAGCGCTACTTGCAGGTGCGGTTTCCTGTTTTTTATATGCTGAATAATATCGCCTATCCGGGAATTTAATGTGGGTTCCCCGGCTCCGGAAAATGTCAGATAATCGGGATCGGAATTCGTTGCAAACCAGTCATCCAGCTCGCGCGTGATATCATCATACCTGATGTATTCCTTTCGTTCAACCGTTTTTTTTGTTGTCTGCCCCGATTCACAGTACACGCAATCCAGTGTACACACCTTTCGCGGCACCAGGTCCACCCCGAGTGATTGACCCAATCGACGCGACGGCACCGGTCCGAACAGGTATTTATATTTCCTCTCTTTCATAAATTCAATAACGTCCATAGGTTTTCACGAACTTGCCCATGATCTTGCTGGTTTCCCCGTCGTTCCAGGCATCATAAGGCAATCTCCATTTCCAGTTACCCTCCACGGTAGATGGAAAATTCATCCTCGTTCTTTCGTCCAGTCCCAGCCAGTCCTGCATCGGGATGATCACCAACCTGGCATTTGAAGCATAACCAATACGGATCATCTCCAGGTGCACATTCTTCTTTTTCAACTTCTTCCCCGAATATTCGCTGATGCGGGCACGGGTAGACTTGTCGGCTTCCTTCCTGAACCAGCCCAACAGGGTATTGTTGTCATGGGTGCCGGTATATGCGATCGAGTTCCACCCGATATTCAGGGGATGATGCTCGGCGAATGGTGCCTCCTTTCCAAATCCGAATTGCACAACCTTCATTCCCGGCAGCTTATAGCGGTCCCTGAGTGCATATACTTTGTCGTCGATCATGCCCAGGTCCTCTGCAACCAGGGGCAGACCAGGAAATTCTTCCCTGACCCTGTCGAAAAAGTCATTGCCCGGACCTTTGACCCATTTTCCCTCTTTTGCAGTCTCTGCACCGGCAGGGATCTGCCAGTAGGCCGAGAATCCCCGGAAGTGATCAAGCCTGACAATATCAAAGAGTTCTAAATTTTTCCTGATCCGGGCGATCCACCATGCATATTGATCCTTTTTCATGGCCGGCCAGTTGAACAACGGCATGCCCCAGTGCTGACCATCCTGGTTGAAGTAGTCGGGTGGAACCCCCGCTACGCCGGTCATTTCACCCTTCTTATCCAGTTGGAAAAGTCCGGGGTGAGACCATACATCCGCACTGTCAAAATCAATATATATGGGCACATCCCCTAAGATATCGATGCCGCGGTCATTGGCATACTGCTTCAGCTGATCCCACTGCAATGAGAAAAGAAACTGGGTAAACTTGATCAGGTCAATCTCCTGGTCATACAGGGAAGAAAACTGGTTCATTGTTGCTTCGCTTCGTTCCCGGTACTCCTCTGGCCATGCATTCCATGGCAAACCATTGAACTGATCCTTCAGGCAGGTAAACAAGGCATAATCATGAAGCCAGTGCTTTTCTCTTTCCTGGAACCTGAGAAACGCCTCCCTGAGCTGGTAGTGGTTCCCGCTTTGGAATTCCTCGTGCGCCTTTCCGATATAGTAGTTCTTTGCCTGCAGGGCCTTATTAAATCGTGCCTTCTTCTTTGGTTTGACCTTCATCTGGTCGGTATCACCAGGCTCGATCAGCCCCAGTTCAACCAGTCCGTATGGATCGATGAAAAGATGATTGCCTGCAAAGGCCGATGCAGAGCTGTATGGCGAATAACTTGTCCTTTTGTCCACCACGGTAAGTGGGAGCACCTGCCAGTATTTTTGTCCCGACTTCTGGAGGAAATCGATAAAATCTTTTGTACCCGGACCAAAGTCACCCAGGCCATAATCCCCGGGAAGCGAAGATACATGCATCAACACTCCCGCTTCTCTTGACGGCTCATTCGGGATGCCTTCCAACACAGAAAATGAGGCGTCTTCAAATGCCTCCTTCACCAGGTATTCCCCGATGATCTGCTTCCTCCGGCCACTGAAAGTATCTCTGAACTGATGAGGGATCCTTTCAGGGAGGATCACCCGCGTGTCGTCCCAGTCAGCTCCCAACCCCATGCCTGCTGTATTGAGTGGCAGCACAACCAATACAATATCATCACGGTATTGTCTGCAAAATGCAATGACATGTTCTTTCATTTTACCCTTCACATCGAGGGGGAGGTAGGCCCCTTTCTCAAATAGAGTTTTGTATTTGTTCCTGAGCTGCAGTGTTTTGTGATTGACCCATTGCTTGATCTTCCCGTCTCCAGGATGTTCAGTGAGCTTCCCGATCAGTCCCCTGGCATCCGATGTTTCCATTTTGATCATCCGGTTGAGATCCTTTGACAACTGACTGTAATCCACTGTTTTCCTGTTATCCGGATCGACAAAGTCGAGGTTCCAGGATTCACTGCCCTGGAAATGATCCGGGTTCCCGGGAACAGTGTTCCTGAGGATGAGCTGCGTCAGGGAATTGGCTATTCCATGGGGGATCGAGTCACCCACAATCTCGTATAGCGCTCCAAGAAATGGTGTATCCAGGGAGAGGATCGATTCGATGAACCTGATCGTATATTTCTCATAATCCTGGTCCGGCTCGCTCCAGGAGGAGTTGACCTTGGCTTCCCGAAGGGCCTTGACAATGAATTCCCTGAATCGCGCAATAAACGTGTCGTCAATCGACAATTCCATGGGGAGATGGGCAAACAATGACTGGTAAATGAAGTACTCATCGGCAGGGGAGGGAATTTCATTTCCCTGCGAAGATTCCTTGAATTTTTGGTTGATCTTACGCCAGTTCCGCGTCGCCTCTACCCATCTTTCCGGGATATCGCTCAGCACATTCAGCCTGGCCCTTGCATCAGCACCACGCTTGGTATCATGCGTGCTTGTGGCATTCATGGTCAGCGGCGATTCCTGCAGCCTCTCCTGCATCGCCCTGTGAAATTTGTCGGTCCGGATTCCAAAATACCCCGGCGAATCACCTACCTCGTTGTGCGCCAGGAAAGGATGGTAGGCATAGAACAAGGTGTCTTCGATGCCTTTTGCCATGACCGGACCGGTAAATTGCATGCAGCGCATAAAGAGATCGTCCACATCTTCAGTATACGCCTGTGCGTTTTGCTCTTTTATGCTGAATAATTCGCGCAGGTCCGCAAGGGCGGCCTTTTCCTGCTTTTGATCTTGCAAGGCCTCTTTAAAAATGCGATCGATAAGTTGTTTGTCAGCCGTTGTAAAAGCAGAAGGGGGATTGTAAATCTTATATACCGGACAATGAACCAGGAATTCACCAATGGCCTTTTTAAGCCCGATCGACCCCTTGTCATCGTCATATTCCGGTAGCAGCCTGACAGCTTTCTGCGCCAGGTAATCCAGTTCACCCTTCAGGCGGTGATTCAGGATGAATCTTTTCTTTTCCAGGGAGAGATCCTTGAACTTAACCTTCCCTGGATTCCATTCGCTGGTATATTCCCTGAAAAAGCTTTCATTGGTCTCGTTGGTCAGGAGGTTGTTGACCATCCCCAAAAAGTCATATCCCGTTGTCCCCTGGACCGGCCAGTTTCCGGGTATCTTTTCATCCTCTTCCAGGATCTTTTCAACCACGATATACAGTTCTGTTGTCCGTTGCCTTCGCAGCATTTCCAGGTAGGCACCTGGATCATACAATCCGTCAATATGGTCGATCCGGAGTCCGTCCACCCACCCCTTGTCGATCCATTCAAACAGCATGGCATGCCAGTCATTGAATACCTGCTCCCTGCGGATCCGCAGGCAGATCAACCCATTGATGGTAAAAAAACGCCTGTATCCTGCCCGCTCTTCGGTCTCCCGCCAGTGAACAGGCTCATAGTGCTGCAGATCCAGGAGGGCCTTCATCTGTTCCGGCCGTTCGTTTACAAAATCAGCACTGGCTTCAAGGAACTTCCCGACTTCGGGATTCTTCCTGATAAGTTCCTTCAGCCTGCCATTCTTTTCTATGGAATCCGCTGGTGAGTCTACTTCCATTACCTTATTAAGATCTGCCGGCTGATTTTTTTTTGTCCTGGAAAGCAGGAAAGGCCAGCTTTCATCAGACAGCGGGTAGTCTGTTTCGAAATAGCGGAGACGAAAACCGGATGGTGTCAATACAACTTTGAGCTCCCGGTCTTTCAGCAAATCTGCAGTTGATTTGCCGAAAAAGGGAAGCATCAGCTTATTCCCGGTGCCCTTTCCGGGCCGGTCGGAAAGAAGGTCAAAATATTTATAATACCGGCTTTTTTCTCCCTTCTGCAGCAGGTCATGGATCCAGGGGTTTTCTGTTGAAAAGGCCATATGGTTGGGTACAATGTCCTGCACCCATCCGATTCCCTTTTTGTGGAGTTTTCCAACAAGTGACGCAAACTCCTTTTCCGTTCCGATCTCCGGGTTGATCTGCGTCGGATCGGTCACATCATAGCCATGCATACTTCCACTTGTCGCCTTGAAGAGAGGCGATGCATATACAGTTTTGATCCCTGTTTTTTCCAGGTATGGAATGATCTTCTCAGCATCCTTCAGCCTGAACTCCTTGTTGAACTGGATCCGGTATGTGGACACCGGGTTGTATATCATCATATGCGCAATTATTGCCTGGTAAACATCACGACCGATAAGGGCGGGATCAGGATGTTGATCGAGTGGTCCTCCTCGTGATAGGGAACTGGATGGGACTCAACTTTACCCATGTTGCCCATTCCACTTCCACCATATTCGGATGCATCACTGTTGATGATCTCACTCCAGTCTCCATCTTCTGGTACCCCTATCCGGTAATTGTACCTTGGAACGGGTGTAAAATTAACAACTATTACCACCTGTTGATCTTTTTTTGCATTGTACCTTGTAAAACTGAGGATCGAATTCTGTGCATCATTGGCATCGATCCACCTAAAACCTTCATGATCGAAATCGACCTCGTGGAGGGCAGGATATTTTCTGTATACATGGTTCATATCACGGATAAACCGCTGAAGTCCCAGGTGGTTAAGGTTTTGCAACAGGTGCCAGTCGAGACTCGATTCATAATTCCATTCGTTCCACTGGCCAATTTCCATTCCCATGAAGTGGAGTTTCTTCCCGGGATGTCCGTACATATATCCAAACATCGCCCGCTGGCCTGCAAACTTCTGCCAGATATCTCCCGGCATCTTGTTGATCAGGCTTCCCTTACCATGGACCACCTCATCGTGGGAGAGGGAGAGCATGAAATTCTCATTGAAAGCATACATGATGCTGAATGTGAGCTGGTTGTGATGATAGCTCCTGTGGATGGGCTCATGTGACATATAACTGAGGGTATCATGCATCCATCCCATGTTCCATTTCATCCCGAATCCGAGTCCGCCTGTATAGACCGGCCGCGTAACCATGGGCCAGGCAGTGGATTCCTCGGCGATGGTCTGTATACCGGGAAAGCGCGTGTAAACCGATTCATTGAAATCCCTCAGGAACTGGATGGCCTCCAGGTTTTCACGACCGCCATATTCATTGGGGATCCATTCGCCCTCCTTCCGGGAATAGTCCAGGTATAACATGGAGGCTACCGCATCCACCCTGATCCCGTCGATATGAAAATGGTCCATCCAGCTGTGGGCAGAGCTGATCAGGAAATTCCGGACTTCGTTCCGTCCATAATTGAAAATATAACTGTTCCAGTCGGGATGGTAACCCTTTCTCGGATCTTCGTGTTCATAAAGGTAGGTTCCGTCGAAGAAATGTAAACCGTGCAGATCATTCGGAAAGTGGGAGGGAACCCAGTCAATGATCACACCGATCTCGTTCTGGTGAAGTACATCGATGAATTCCATGAACTCATCCGGATTTCCAAACCTGCTGGTGGGGGCATAATAGCCGACAGCCTGGTAACCCCAGGAGCCGGAGAACGGATATTCCGTAACCGGCATCAGCTCTATATGGGTGTATCCCATCTCCTTTACATACTCCGTAAGCTGTTCGGCAAGTTCAAGATAGCTGAGGGGTCTCAGGCCATCCTCCACGGAGCGTCTCCATGACTCCAGCTGTACCTCGTATACCGACATTGGCTTGTTGAGGGAGTTGTACTCCTCACGTTTTTTCATCCACGCATCGTCTCTCCAGGTGTGTTCATATTCCCACACCACGGAGGCCGTTTTCGGGGGTTGCTCATTGTATTTTGACACCGGGTCGGCCTTCTCGACCGTATAGTTCCCGTGCTGCGAATGGATGAAGTATTTATATATCTCTCCTTTTCCCACTCCGGGAATAAATCCTTCCCAGATGCCCGATTCATCACCACGGACCGTGAGCGGATGGGAGCTCTTTGACCACCCGTTGAAATTTCCTATGACAGAAACTTCCTGAGCATTGGGCGCCCATACGGCAAAGAAGGTCCCTTTGGTGCCATTGTGCTCCATGATGGTAGCACCCAGTTTCTGGTAGAGAGAAAAGTGTTTGCCTTCCCTGAAAAGATAGATGTCATATTCGGTAATGAATTCCGGCACGCTGAGCACATTCTGTTCAACGCTGACCTCCTTCGGCTTTGCCGGTTTGGTACTTTTTGCAGGTGCTTTCTTCTTCGCAGCGGTCCTGGCTGATGCCGACTTTCCGGCAGGCTTGGCTGGTGCTGTTTTTGTTGCCTGTTTCACTTTTCCCGGTGCAGTCTTCTTAGTGGTACTTTTCTTTGTACCTTTTGCAGCTGCATCAGTTGTGGTATTGGGCTTTTTTTTCTGCTGTGCACTCATAATTTTTTATTTCTTGTGATTTTCCAACAGGTCATCCAGAATCTTGCTCAATCCGTTCAACGGGATATGCAACCAATCCGGCCTGTTGTTCAATTCATAATCTGCTTCGTAAATTGCTTTTTCAATGATATAGACCGACAGAAGTTCATTTAACTGTTTCCTGTCTGTAGGGATGAATGAAGCATCCCCGGCAGTTTCAAGGTAACTGTTCATGAAAATATCTCTTGTTTTGCGGTACCAGGCTTCAAGCCATGGTTGCAGGAACTCTGTCGATTCCGGGATCTTTTCATTATAGTCGATCTCTGCCATGTAGATGGCGTAATGGAACGAACGTAACATTCCGGCTACGTCCTTGAAGGGACAATATTTCAGACTCCTTGCGGTAAGTGAACGTGTTGGCTCACCTTCAAAATCGATGATGATGAAATCTTTCCCTGTAAATAGTACCTGGCCAAGGTGGTAATCACCGTGCACCCTGATCTTCGAGGTGTGGATCTTTTCCTTCTCCAGTGTTTTTTTGATCGTATCCAGCAACAGGTTCTCATTGCCGATGATTCCTTCGATCAATTCCTTTTGCTCCGGCTCCAGCTTTTTACGAGAGCTCTTCATCTGGCTGACAGTTCGTTTGATCAGCGTCCTGAACGACTGGTAGAGTGATTTCTGGTAAAGCAGGGAGAAGGGCTCTTCTGCGAAATCCTTCTTGCTTTTTATTGATGCCAGGGCCAGGTGCATTTCTGCGGTACGCTGACCAAGCCGTTCCAGCATTTCGATGTAGAACGGATCAAACAGCTCCTTTGCATCCTCCTTGTTCAGTGAATCCAGGATATCTCCCGATTCAGGGGTATAGCCTTTCATCAGTTCCTCCCGACGTGCGTGGATCTTATCAAAGTAGCGTTCGATGGCGTTTTGAGTAAACTCCCATGCATTGCCCTCGTTGGGAACGAAATCCACCAGGATCCCAAGGGATACTGAGTCACCTTTTTTGGGCCGGTATTCGAGCGAGCCTGTATATGTGGGGAACTGTGTGAACGAGTAGCTGGAATTTTCGGTCAGCCCCCTGAGGATATCCAGCTCCGGGTTTGCGCCCTCTTCGGGACCGCGGTACATCTTGAAAAAGAACCTGTTGTCATACAGGATAGAGGTGTTGGATTGCTCAGCGCTGAGCACTTTGCTTTGCAGCGGCAACTCGGTTTTCCTGATCTTCGTACTGATCTTTCGGCCGGGAACACCTGCCAGTTCACCTTTTTTATGCCTGATCTTGCCGCGGTGAACGATCAGTTTAAGGATTTGGTCCCGCACAACCGGGTTGTAGGATCCGTCATACAACATCGCCTCATGCTCATCGATAAGCACAGTTGAGATGACAGATTCTGGTCGGTTGGTTCGGAGGTTATGTGCCTCTTCCCCGAAGTTGATGGAAAGGGGAACCACGTAGTGTTCATTCTTGCCTTCGATATAATTTGTTTCGATGATCGTAAGGAAGGAATGAAGCTCCTCGTTGTTGAATGGGATGGTGTCCACGATGGAAATATCCTTTATCTTTTTTGCCTTGCCCCGGAACCACCTGTTCTTCTGGATATATTCAGTCAGGAGCAATTTCAGCGATTTCTGCGTGGCATCACTCATGTTGTTCCATTGGCGTGTGGTGAGTGAAAGCTGGTAATCCAGTTCAAGTGCTTTCTTCACATCAGCTTCTTCAGGTTTCCTGAGCTCAAACCAGAAATAGTTCTTGAACTGCAGGGGGAAGATATAGGGATGTTCACCTATTTCAGAAAAATCATTCCTGCTGAATATCTCCGTTGGTACATACCCTTCATAATCTGAAAGATCCATTTCGGCCTGCTGGGCATACCTTGAGAGGTTGATCACCACCAGGATGACCTCCTTTTCATATTTCCTGATAAAGGCCAGGATCCTTGAATTGTTTGTATCGATGAATTCGATCTCACCGCGACTGAATGCCTTGAATTGTTTTCGTACCGATATGATCCGTCGCATCCACCAGAGCAGTGAAGTGGGGTTCTTCTCGTAATTTTCAACATTGATGGTCTCGTAGTGGTAGTCGTGGTTGAAGATCACCGGGAGGAAAAGCTGTTGCGGTTCGGCACTGGAAAAACCTGCGTTCCTGTCGGCCGACCATTGCATGGGGGTTCGAACGCCATCCCTGTCACCCAGGTAGTAGTTGTCTCCCATCCCGATCTCGTCACCATAATAGATGATCGGTGTTCCGGGCAATGAGAATAGCAGCATGTTCATCAGCTCAATGCTCTTACGATCATTTTCAAGCAGCGGGGCCAGTCTTCTTCGGATCCCCACGTTGATCCTTTGTTTCGGATTTTTCGCAAAGGATTTGTACATGTAGTCACGCTCCTCGTCCGATACCATTTCCAGGGTCAGCTCGTCGTGGTTCCTTAAGAAGATCGCCCACTGGCAGTTTTCAGGGATGGCCGGGGTCTGGTCGAGAATATCGATCAGCGGGAACCGGTCTTCCATCCGCATGGACATGTAAAGTCGGGGCATCAGGGGGAAATGGAATGACATATGACACTCATCCCCATCCCCGAAATATGCCGAAGCATCTTCGGGCCACTGGTTGGCCTCTGCAAGAAGCATCTTGTCTTCGTACTTCTCATCGATGTAGCTCCTGAGTTTTTTAAGAAAATCATGGGTCTCCGGCAGGTTTTCACAATTAGTACCCTCTCGTTCATATAAATAGGGTACTGCATCCAACCTCAGACCGTCGATCCCGATATCAAACCAGAAGTCAAGTACTTTCATGACTGCCTTATGAACGCTTGGATTGTCGTAGTTGAGATCAGGCTGGTGTGAATAGAACCGGTGCCAGTAATAGGCTTGTGCCACCGGATCCCATGACCAGTTTGAGATCTCGAAATCCTGGAAGATGATCCGGGTGTCTTTATATTTTTCAGTGGTGTCGCTCCAGACGTAGAAATCCCTGTACACACTCCCCGGCTTCGCCCTGCGTGCCCTTTCAAACCATTTGTGCTCGTTTGAGGTATGATTCAGCACAAGCTCTGTGATCACACGGATGTCCCTTTTATGTGCCTCATTGATAAAGCGCTTAAAATCGGCCATGGTTCCGTAATCGGGATGGATGGCAGTGAAATCAGCAATGTCGTATCCACCATCCTTCAGGGGCGACTTGTAAAAAGGCAGGATCCACAATGCGTTGATCCCGAGTGATTTCAGGTAATCGAGTTTTTTGATCATTCCCCTGAAATCCCCGATGCCATCCCCGTTGCTGTCCAGGAAGGATCTGACATGTGCCTGGTAAATAATCGCATCCTTATACCAGTTCTTAGAATTGTTATTCTGAATCATAGCCATATTTGTCTGTTGAAATTTCTAAAGTCTTTTAATCTTGAATATGTGTGCCGGGACGACTCCTGGATTTAGCTCCACGAAATTATATTCACCTTTCCACTGGTATACTGAACCACTGAGCAGGTCCTTGACCTCGAAGATGTTTTCATGGTCCAGTCCGAAGTCGTAAAGGGGCAGTCCCACCATTCCTGACTGTGTATGTTCCGTATCCAGATTCACCACTGTAAGGATGATGTTTTGTTTGTCGGGCGTCATCTTGCTGTATGCTATGATGGCCTCATTGTCAATGGGGTGGAATCTCAGTGATTCCATTCGCTGGAGGGATCTGTTATCGTGCCTGATCTTATTGACCCTGGCCATCAATTTTGCAAGACTTTTCGGATGATTGATATCCCAGTCCTTGATCTCGTATTTCTCCGAATCCAGGTATTCCTCTTTCCCGGGTTGTGCAGGTAGGTTCACCATCAGCTCGTATGCCGGACCGTATACCCCGTAATTCGATGAAAGGGTGGCTGCGAGAATTAGTCGCTGTACAAATGCAGGTTTTCCCGCACCCTGCAGCGGGAAGGGGAGGATGTCGGGTGTGTTCGGCCAGAAATTGGGCCGGAAATAATCCTTCATTTCAGTACCTACCAGCTCTTCGCAATAGGTGGTAAGTTCATATTTTGTATTTCTCCAGGTGAAATATGTGTAGGATTGATTGAATCCCGATTTGGCGAGATGGCCCATGATCTTGGGGCGTGTGAATGCCTCTGCAAGGAAGATGATGTCCTTATGATCCTTGTAGATCTCGCTGATCAGCCAGTTCCAGAACCTGAAAGATTTCGTATGTGGATTGTCAACCCTGAATATTTTTACTCCTGCTTCGATCCAGTGGATGAAAACGCTTTTCAGCTCCTGCCAGAGGTTTTCCCAGTCCTTCGATTCGAAATTGAGCGGATAGATATCTTCGTATCTCTTCGGTGGATTTTCGGCATATTGCAAGGTGCCGTCAGGCCTGATGTTGAACCAGTCGGGATGGTCTTTTACCCATGGATGATCAGGTGAGCACTGGAAGGCGATGTCCATGGCGATTTCGATGCCTTTTTTTTCCGCTGCACCAATCAGTTTTTTAAAGTCGGCAAGCGTCCCAAGTTGCTGGAGGATCGCCTTGTGGCCTCCCTCCTTGCCTCCAATGGCCCACGGAGATCCCGGTTCACCAGGTTTTGATTTAACATTGTTGTTTTTGCCTTTCCTGTTTGTCTCCCCGATGGGATGAATGGGGGGGAGGTACAATACATCAAATCCCAGCTCTTTCACACGGGGCAGGAAATTGATACAATCCATGAAGGTCCCGTGTTCCTTTCCTTTCCCGAGGGAACGGGGGAACACCTCATACCAGGTGCTGAAGGCAGCTTTTTCACGTTCAACATGAATGGAGAGCTCGCGGTCAAGCTTCGTCATATGAGTCTTTATGGGATATTTCACCATGGTTTCGAGGAGTGTATTCTCGAAAACAGTTTTGGCCTTTGTTTCGACCTTACCTTTCTTACTGCCCAGTTGTCCACTTGCTTTTTCCAGGAAGTCGGCATCCCTTTTTCCCATCGAGGGATATGCCTTCCGTGTCTCATCAATCAGTTTTTTTCCGATCAGCAGGTCGGTGTCATTTGCTGTGGCCGCTTCAAGCTTTTTAAGGGTGTCGCGGTGCCATGACTTGAATTTGTCCACCCATGCCTGTACTGTGAAACGGGTTTCACCTTGCTTATCCAGCAGGAATTCACCTGTCCAGCGATCATTTACATCCGGGATCATATGGATGGTTCTCCATTTGCGGCTGTTTTCATGGATGTATAATACCTCCGCGCTGATCAGGTCATGACTGTCGCAGAAAATATCAGCCTCAATGGTTACTGTATCGTTGACTACCCGCTTGGCAGGAAACTCACCCCCGTCAACTTGAGGTTGTACATTCTCTATGATTACACGTTGTTGTCCGTTTACTTTCATTGTTTTGAATAGATTATAATTGATGACTCAGGCATGGCGATCTGGTCATTTGCAGTGAGCTTATCCGGCGCGGTCTCGCCCGGACCATTCCATTTTTCTGCGGCTGAATCGATGATTTTTACAAAATCACCCTTGAGCCCTGCGGGTATCTTCGCGGCGCCGGGGCTGTCACCAAAATTCATGATGACCAGGAGAAATTCCTTGTCCTTCCACCGTTCGATCATCACTGAATTGTCAAAATCAGAGACCCGCATATTTTTTTTATCCGTGGTTTTCAGGGCCGCATGGTTGCGGCGCAGGCTGATCAACGCTTTATAATAGTCAAACATGGCCTGCTTTTCCGTGGAGTTACCGATGCGCCATGAGAGCCTGGAGTCGTTGTATGTTTTTTCTGAAGCAGGATCAGGAGCCTCCTTTCCATCTTTGAAGAAACTCTTGAACTCGCGGCGCCGGCCTTCCCTGACAGCTGTATTCAGGTTGGGATCCAGGTGACTGACGAAATAGAGGAACGGGTTACGTTCGGCATATTCTTCACCCATGAAAAGCATGGGGATGTTTGGGGTCATGAACATGGCGCCAGCTGCAACTTTCGCCATTTCGAAGCTGGTAAGGCTGATCAGGCGTTCGCCGTATTTCCGGTTACCCACCTGGTCGTGGTTCTGTGCGAATATGACAAATTGGTCACCATCTCTTTCAGAAGCATCCGTCCCGTATGTCTTTTTTCGGAATGCTGAATATTTTCCGTCATATACAAAGGATTCACTGATCGCCTTTGACAGGTCTTTTATATTGCTGTAATCGCTGTAATACCCTATCTGCTCGCGGGTGGCAACCACATGGAGCGCGTGATGAAAATCGTCCGACCATTGCGCATCCATCCCGTAGCCGCCTGCTTCGGCTGAAGATATATACCTGATGTCATTTAAATGAGATTCTGCGATCAAATGGTATTTCCTTTCATTTTCATCTTCCAGTTGTTCCAAATTCTCTGCCAACTCCAGCAGGATATGTTTTGCGCTGAAGTCATATATGGCATGGACGGCGTCCAGCCGAAGGCCATCTATATGAAAATCACGGCACCACATCAATGCATTCTGGATGAAGTAGTTCCTGACCTCATCGGAATGCGGACCGTCAAAGTTGATCGGTTTTCCCCAGGGTGTGGAATAATTTCCCGTGAAGTAGGGGCCGAAATTCGACACATAGTTGCCTTCCGGACCAAAGTGGTTGTATACCACATCCAGGATCACTGCAATATCATTTTGATGGCAGGCATCAACCAGTTTCATCAGTCCTTCTGCACCCCCATAACTGTCGTGCACAGCGAATGGGTACACACCGTCATATCCCCAGTTCCTTTTTCCGCTGAACTGCGCCACCGGCATGATCTCAATGGTATTGATTCCAAGCTCTACCAGGTGGTCGATGCGTTCTGTGATCCCTTTGAAATCTCCACTTCCTGAAAAGGTGCCTGGATGGACTTCGTAAATGATCATCTCCTCACGGGGAATACCTTCCCAGGATGAGTCAGACCATTGATAGTCTTTTGGACTGATAACTTCGGATGCTCCGTGTACGCCTTCAGGTTGAGAGAGGGAAGCGGGATCAGGATAGCTATCGTTACCGTCAATACAGTATTTGTAACGCATTCCGGGTGCGCATTTCTCTACCTCCTTTTTCCAGTATCCTTTTTCACCAACCCTTTCGAGCTCGATTTTCCTGTCACCTGTCAGATCCAGCAGGGTAATTTGCTTCGCTACTGGTGCCCAGATTTGAAATGTACATTTGTCTTTGTCGGTAAATGTGGGGTACACTGTTTTTTTATTCATGTTGGATTGTCGGTTCTTTGGTATGGAAAATGTAGATAATGGTTAAGAAAAAAATAGAACAATAAAGACTCAAAGCAAATATATTTTCCATTTTTGCATCCTGTTTTTCACCATGCAAGTCAACAAAGGGCCATTTTACCCGATGCTTTGACTCTGTATGACTTAAACAATTAAATATATCTATTGTTTCGCCATTGTGAAGTTGCTTGAAAATTGAAGCTCCGGAACAATGGAGAAGAGTTGGGTAGACTTACTGAGGTCCAAAAAGAACTGATATTAAGAAGATGAAGAAATACAAGGGAAAAGTGTTGCCGGGAAAGCCATATCCACTCGGAGCAACTTATGATGGCAATGGGGTCAATTTTGCATTGTACAGTGGAAATGCGACAGGTGTAAAACTATGCCTGTTCGGGGATCCGGGCAACGATGAAACCTATGAGGAGATCGATTTTGACGAAGTGACCGATTATGTATGGCACGCCTATGTGCCAGAACTTAAACCTGGTCAGCGTTACGGGTACCGGGTCTACGGCAGGTACCTTCCAAAGAAGGGAATCCGGTTCAATCCGCAAAAACTGTTGATCGATCCTTACGCCAAGGCAATCGAAGGCAGGATCGATGTGAAGAACAGTATGTTCGATTACGATTTCAATCGTGACCAGAAGAAAAATGTTTTTGAGAAGAATATACTTGACAGCGTTGGTGAGATAAACAAGTGTGTAGTGATCGATACCGGGTTTGACTGGGAGAATGTTACAAAGCCTGAGCGGCCGATGCATGAGACCATTATTTATGAATTGCATGTAAAGGGATTTACAGCAACACATCCCGGCATCCCGGAAGAGGATCGGGGTACTTATCGTGGCCTCGCCAATCCAAAGGTTATCGATTATTTCAGGGAACTGGGTGTCACTGCCATTGAGTTGATGCCCATCCACCACTTTGTCCACAACAAGTTTCTCCTGGACAAAGGACTCTCCAATTACTGGGGATACAATTCCATCGGTTTCTTTGCACCCCATGCTGAATACAGCGGATCCGGGATGCAAGGTGAGCAGGTTAGGGAATTCAAGGAGATGGTCAAGGCCTATCACAAGGCGGGGATCGAGGTGATCCTGGATGTGGTATACAATCACACGGGAGAAGGCAATCACCTCGGGCCATCACTGGCATTCAGGGGAATCGATAACCAGAGTTACTACAGGATGGATCCGAAGAAGCCGCTCTATTATACCGACTATACTGGGACCGGTAATACACTTAATATGCTGAGTAGCAGAACGTTGCAGCTGGTAATGGACAGCCTGAGGTATTGGGCCAATGACATGCAGGTGGATGGATTCCGGTTTGACCTTGCCTCCACGCTGGCGCGGGGGTTGTATGATGTTGGTAAACTGTCGACCTTCCTGGATACGATCCACCAGGACCCGACCATCTCACAGTTGAAGCTGATCGCTGAACCGTGGGACCTTGGAGAGGGTGGTTACCAGGTGGGTAATTTCCCGGTGCTCTGGGCGGAATGGAACGGCAAGTACCGTGACTCGGTAAGAAAATTCTGGCGGGGTGATGAGAGCCAGGTGAGTGAGCTGGCATATCGGCTCAGCGGGAGCAGTGACCTGTATGAAGACAATGGAAAATTGCCCTCTTCAAGTATCAATTTTGTGACTGCACATGATGGCTTTACGTTGCATGACCTGGTGAGCTATGACCAGAAGTACAATGAAGCCAACGGTGAGGATAACCGTGACGGCGAAGATCACAACATCAGCTGGAACAGTGGTGAGGAGGGGCCAACCGACGATCCGGATATTATCTCCCTTCGGGAGAAGCGTAAAAGAAATTTCCTGAGTACGCTCCTGTTGAGCCAGGGGGTCCCGATGATCAGTCATGGTGATGAATATGGCCGTTCCCAGCTTGGTAACAACAATGCCTACTGCCAGGACAATGAGATCGCATGGATGCACTGGGACTGGACGAAGGAACAGCAGCAGCTGTTTGATTTCACGAAGAAGATTATCTCAATCAGAAAAGCACATCCGGTGACACACCGCCGGAGGTATTTCAAAAACCGGCAGATTCAGGGTGAAGGGATCAAGGACATCCGCTGGTTGAATACCGATGGCATTGATATGAACAGGGAGGAGTGGGAGACCAGTTTCATCAGGTGCATGGGGATGCTGCTCAACGGCGAGTTGATGAAGGAGATGGATGAACATGGTAACTACCTGAAGGAGGACATCCTTTTGATCCTGGTGAACAGCTACTGGGAGCCGATATCATTCACCCTGCCACACGAAGTGGAAAGCGCACGCTGGGAGGTGCTGGTGGATACCGACAAGCATGAAAACGCCAGGGACGGAAAGGTCATCCAGAATGTCTACAAGATCCAGGGAAGATCATTTGT
>CAKZNC010000120.1 GCA_937129385.1 uncultured Bacteroidota bacterium | reverse complement strand
TGGACTTGAAGTGATGGACTTGAAGTGATGGACTTGAAGTGATGGACTTGAAGTGTGGTATTTGAACTCGAAAAAAAGCCATCGAAATTCCAATAACTCAAAAATTACGTAGATCCCAACCACTGACGGCTGACGGCTGAAGGCTGACGACTGACGGCTGACGGCTGACGGCTGACGGCTGACGGCTGAAGGCTGACGGCTGAAGGCTGACGGCTGACGGCTGACGGCTGGAAACATCACTCGACTAAACAAATATCTATGAAATTCAACCATCTGACCATCATCACCATCCTCATCCTCCTCACGGCGGCCTCCTGCACAAAAACCACCCCACCCCCGAACATCGTGCTCATCATGTCCGACGACCAGGGGTACGGTGACTTCGGCTTTACGGGGAACGAATATGTCCAAACCCCCAACCTGGACCAGATGAAATCTCAATCGGTCTACTTCGACCGCTTCTACGTCAGCCCGGTCTGCGCCCCCACACGTGCGAGTCTGCTCACGGGCCGTTACCACTTACGCACAGGCACCACATGGGTCACGCACGGGAAAGAGGTGATGCGATCAGAGGAACGAACCATTGCAGAATCACTCTCTGAAAATGGATACACCACAGGCTGTTTCGGGAAATGGCACAACGGTGAACACTATCCGCACAATCCAACCGGACAGGGTTTCGATACCTTCTTTGGATTCAGTGCCGGACACTGGAACAACTATTTCGATCCCCGGTTAGAATACAATGGCAGGGAGGTACGTGCCGAAGGATACATCATTGATATACTGACAGACTCTGTACTTCATTTCATTGATCGCAACAAGGATCGGCCATTCTTTTGCTATGTCCCCTACAACACCCCGCACGGTCCGTTCCAGGTAGCAGACCGGTACTTTGACAAATACAAGAGAATGGGACTTGATGATAAAAACGCGGCAGTTTACGGGATGTGTGAGAATATCGACGACAACGTTGGAAGGATTCTTGCAAAGCTGGATGACCTTCAGCTTTCGAACAATACCATCGTGCTGTATCTCACCGACAACGGTCCCAACGGTCACCGTTTCAATGCAGGGATGAAAGGCATCAAGGCACATGTCGACGAGGGTGGTGTGCGCACACCGTTGCTCGTCAGGTACCCGGGGGTAATCCCTGCAGGAGACACGATCGAGGGACTGGCCTCCCATATCGACCTGTTACCGACGCTGCACGGACTGGCCAAACTTGAATTTGTACCTCAATTTTCGCTGGACGGGATCGACCTCTCGGCTTACATGACCGGCAACATGGATATCCCCGAAAGACTGATCTTCACCCACCAGGTGCACCGCGAAGTGAAGTCTACGCCTGCATCGGTAAGGAGCAACAGGTACAGACTGGTGATGAAAAGCGGAGACACGCTGCTGTATGATATGATCAAAGACCCGGGGCAAAAACTGGACATCGCCGAGGAAATGCCAGTGATCACAGCCACTTTGAGTGATACCCTTGGAAAGTGGTTCACATCGGTCACTGAAGGACTTCCATATGATCCGCCAATCCCCGTGGGACATGAAAAAGCTCCGCTCGTGACCCTCCCTGCACCCGAAGCAGAACTGGCCGGCAACATTCAGTTTAAAGGAGAAATGGGATGGGCAAACGACTGGATGACAGGCTTTGGTGAAGCGCCTGGCTCCGCGCAATGGAGGATCGATGTGGTGAACAGCGGCACATATGAGGTAAGCGCACGTATTGCCTGCAACTCCCCCGGATCAAACGACCGGATCATCGTTCACTTCGATGACGAACAGCTCTCCAAAAAAATCTCCCGGGCCTACGATGCACCAAAGACCGAGGTGTACGACCGCGTGCCACGCACCGAAGTTTACGAGCGTGAATGGCCCGAAATCAATCTGGGGACTATCAATCTCGAAGAAGGCCCCGGGAGCGTAACCCTATATTTTGAAGGCAGTGCAGATACCAACCTCGAGGTCCGGGAATTACGCCTGGAAAAAATCTCAGCTCGCTAAAGCTCGGCGGATGAAAGCTGAGAGCTGACTGATGACGGCTGAGAGCTGAGAGCTGACTGATGACGGCTGACGGCTGAGAGCTGAGAGATGACGGCTGACGGCTGAGAGCTGAGAGATGACGGCTGACGGCTGAGAGCTGACGGCTAATGGCTGCCCACTGCCAACTGCCAACTGAATTCCCCCTCTCCATCTCCCCTAAATGCCAAAAAAGATTGTAATTTTGAACTCAAACTATCATCAAAGCAACACGCATGGGTTTCTTCGGAAGGTTAAAAAAAGAGGTCTGGAAGGTCGTCAGGTTTGTCCTGGTGATCGGCATCGTGGTTTCCATCGTCATTACAGTGGTCACATACGGCAAAAAAGTGATCGGTCCGGATGAAATCTCGGTCATCATCGACAGCGACACCGGCAACGAGATCGACGATCTGTACGCCATCACCCTGGCCCTGATCGATCCGAAAATGCACGTGATCGCACTCAATTCCGCGCAGTGGAACAACCACCCACGCGGCGGCGACAGCTCGGTATATGAGAGTCAGCGTATCAACGAAGACCTGCTGAAACTCCACGACACCATCGCAACTCCCCACCCGCTTGGGGCAGCCGAACCCACGGGCTACTGGGGCGATACCAAACCGATCCCCTCACCGGCGGCCGACAAGATCCTCGAAGAGGTGAAAAAACTCGGGTTCAAAAAGAAGCTGAACGTGGTCACCCTCGGCGCACCCACCAACCTGGCCACCGCCATCATGATGGACAGCACCATCATCCCGCAGATCCGCTGGTACGCAATGGCATTACGGTATGACGACCGTGAGCAGGTGTGGAACAAGAATGAATTCAACGTGCGGCAGGACCTGGATGCAATGGATTTCCTCCTCAACACCGAGGAGCTGGAAACGCATATCATGACCGCCACCACGAGCCGGGATTATACTTTTGAGCAGACAGAGACATTCGACCTGCTTTCCTTCCGGGAGCCAAAGTACAGCTACCTGGTCGACCGCTGGAAAAACCTCTACCCTGAGAACAAAACCTGGATCATGTGGGATGTGGCCCTCATACACGCCATCATGAACCCCGACCTGGTAACGGAAAAGGAGGTCTGGACACCGCCTGAAAATTTCCGCCGCCGCGTTTTTGTCTACACCTGGATCGATGCCGATAAAATGCGTCGAGAATTCCGTACGCTGGTCAGGAAAGACCTCGGCGACGTCGCCAGTGATTATAAAAACTGAACCATCAACGAATAAACCCGGCAACACCAGCAGATGCAAAACTCCATCATCCTCTACCAGATCGCCGTCCTCGCCATCCTCGTGGTCATCGGCATCATCGCCACCAAACTGAAAGTCATCACCGAAGGCGCCAAAAAAGGCATCGCCGACCTGGTTTTCGATGTCACCCTTCCCCTGCTCATCATCACCACCTTCGCCCGCATCGACATGACCCCTGCGATCATGCGCAACAGCGGACTCGTATTCCTGTTTGCCTACCTCTCCCTGGCAATCATGTACTTCGTTGGTGACCTCTCGGCCCTGCTCCTCCGCCTCAAAGGCAACCAGCGCGCGGTTTTCATCAACCACCACATGTTCGGCAATATCGTTTTTTTAGGCTTCCCGCTCATGGATGCGCTGTTCCCCGGCGGTGAAGGCCTGCTCTACGCCGCCGTCTTCCAGCTCGCCTCCAACTCCGTCATGTGGACCTTCGGTGTATGGGTATTCCTCAAAGGCCGCGGGGGAAGCAGCAAAGAGGTCTGGCGCAACATGCTCAATCCCAATACCGTTGCCTTCTTCCTGGGTCTCGCCATCATGTTTGGAAACATCGGGCTTCCCGACCTGCTTTTTGAACCGCTGCACGGACTCGGCCGTTCCACCATCTACCTCTCCATGCTCTACATCGGCGCCATGCTGGTCACGACCCACGTTCGCGGTATCTTCCGCAAACCCGAAGTGTTCCTCCTTTCCCTGAACAAGCTGCTGTTCGTCCCATTCCTGCTGGCCGTCACTATCAACCTCCTCACGCTGTGGCTCTTCCCGGGATTCGGCGAAACAGCCCGCCATGTGGTACTCCTCGAATCCGCCATGCCCGCCATGGCCACCATCGTCGTGATGGCCCACAAATTCGGTTCCGACGAAGCACTCGCCACCGAAAACGTCTTCGTATCCACCATCCTCAGCATCGTCAGCATCCCGTTGGTCTTTGCCGGCATCACGCTGCTCGATAAATTCTTTATTGGATTATTCGCATGATCAAATCAGATCATGTATATTTAAACATTCTGACTAACCAGCTTTTGCTATGAAAAAACAGTTCACCGCGGAAATTCTTGTATTATTATGTTGTATGCTGAATGTTACCGGCCAAACCGGCCCGCGTAACCTTCTTACCAGCTCCATCACCAAAGACAATCTCGCCTTCGCACTCGCCGAAAGAGATGAATACACCCCCACCCCGCTCCGTGGCGACAGCTTCTGGGAGAACCTCACTCCCGGGTTCACGCAGGAAATCCTTGAGGATGGAGAACGATACCTCGGCCACGACTGGCCCTCACTTCTGGCCCGTAGGTACATGGATTTTGATATCGACGGTGACCGCTCAAGGTACGGATCAAGATACCATGGACGCCGACATGCGTTGTCTGACCTGGTGCTGGCGGAGATCATCGAAGACGAAGGACGCTTTATGGACGATATCATCAACGGTATATGGCTGATCCTCGAAGAGACAACGTGGGTGGTGCCGGCACATTCCGGTGGTGACAAGCTGCACGAAAGGAATGATGTGTTCGTCGACCTGTTCAGCGCAGAAACAGCAGCATTGCTGGCATGGACCGATTACTACCTGGGCGATAAGTTTGACGCGGTCACGCCGCTGATCCGTGAAAGGATATACGACGAAGTCAACAGACGTGTGCTCCAGTCTATGCTGGACCACGAGGATTTCTGGTACATGGGGTACACCGAACGGATCCCCAACAACTGGAATCCATGGATCGTATCCAACTGGCTTACGGCACTTCTGCTTCTGGAGGAGGACCAGGCCCGACGCGTGGAATCCACATGGAAGGCACTGGACGTGCTGGATCGCTACCTCAATCACCACCCGGCTGATGGCGGGTGCGATGAAGGTCCCGGATATTGGGGACGTGCAGCCGCTTCATTGTTTGACTGCCTCTTCCTGCTGGAGGATGCTACTGATGGTGCCGTTGATGTATTCGACGAACCCCTCGTCAAAAACATGGGAACCTACATCTACAAGATCCATATCGACGAAAGCTGGTTCGTCAATTTCGCCGACGGCAGTGCGATCAACCACCACGATCCGCGTACGATCTTCCGTATCGGCAGGGCCATCGGCGATCGCACCATGATGGCCATGGCATCAGAACGGTACAGTCAGCTAGCAACCGATGACCGGCTGCCGGCTTCGCGTCCTCCGTTCGGACAACGCATGATCCCCAATATGCAAATAGATGATGACATCCGTCAGTTTACCGATCAATACCAGCATGAGTTGTTTTATTTCTTCCCGGATCTGCAGGTACTGGTGGCCAGGGAATCGCTCGGTCAGGAAGGACTATTCATGGCCATTAAGGGTGGATTTAATGATGAAAGTCATAACCACAATGATGTGGGGAGTTTTGTAGTATTTGCAGACGGAAAACCGCTATTTATCGATGCCGGCGTGGGCGAATACACACGGAAAACGTTCAGCCCTGAACGCTACGACATCTGGACCATGCAATCGGCCTACCACAATCTGCCCACCCTCAACGGGGAGATGCAAAAAGATGGCAGGGAGTACCGCGCGGAAAACTTTGAGCTTATCAACACGGGGCGGGAAACAGGCGTGTCCATGGATATTTCAGGCGCCTGGCCCGACTATGCTTACACCCCGGTGTGGATACGCAGCATGACCCTGGACAGACGAAGAGGCAGGATCGAGCTGGTGGATGAATGGCAGCAGGAACGACAGCTGGAACGCAATGAATGGCACTTCATCACAGCCTTTGAGCCTGAGGTGACCAGGAAAGGTGAGATCACCATCTCCAATGGATCGTCTGATTATACCCTCTCCTTCGGGAGGCACTTTTCAAGGGAGATAGAGGAGGTGATCCTGGAGGACAGGAAACTTCAACGGGTATGGGGTGACTCGATCTGGAGGATCACCCTTACAACCGGGAAAAAAGGATTGAAGGGAAAGGAGAAATTTATCATCAGTGAGAAGTGAGCAGGTTGAGAAATGAGCAGGTTGAAAAGTGAGCAAGTTGAGAAATGAGCTGGTGGAGAAGTGAGCAGGTTGGGAAATGAGCAGGTTGAAAAGTGAGTGTGATGGGAAGTGAGCAGGTTGGGAAATGAACAGATTGGGAAATGAGCAGGTTGAAAAGTGAGCAAGTTGAGAAATGAGCAAGTTGAGAAATGAGCAGGCTGGGAAGTGAGCAGGTTGA
>CAKZNC010000119.1 GCA_937129385.1 uncultured Bacteroidota bacterium | reverse complement strand
TGGAAAACCTTACCCTTCAGCACGATCAGAATGTTTTCTCACTGGTGCTGGTATCCCTGCATTACAGCGATCCGTCTGTTTACAGGATAAGATATCGCCTGTACCCGGTTCAGAAAGAGTGGATCACTATGTCCTCGGATAATAAAACGGTCAGCTTTAGCGGGTTATCTCCCGGCAGATATACGTTAGAGGCGCAAAATGCAAATAAATTCGGGGATTGGAGTCAGGATGGGATTGCCCTTGAGATTACGATTCGGCCCCCTCTGTACAGGAGTATTGTCGCCTACATTTTATATGCAGTATTACTTATCCTCCTTGTTTTCGTCATTGTCCGCATTGCCCGCAGCTTTTTAAAACTGGAGCATCATCTTGAGTTGGAACAGATGGAAAAACGAAAGATCGCTGAGATCAATAACAGTAAGCTTCGATTCTTTACAAATATTGCGCATGAACTGAAAACGCCGCTCACATTGATATCCGGACCTGTTGATGTACTCAAGGATAAGCTGAAGGGCAAGCATTCCTCACTGTCCAATCAAATCGAAATGATCAGCAGGCAATCGAAAAATCTGAACCTGTTGCTGGACCAGGTCATTGACTTTCAAAAAGCTGAAAGCCTCAATATTGATCCGAAATTCAGGGAGGTGGATATCAAAAAACTAATCATTAGAATTGCAGAGGAATTTAATTACATGGCGGCAAATGAGGAGAAAGAACTTACCTGTCATCTGCCTGAGCAGTCGCTGGTGATCACAGCGGATGAAAACCTTCTTGAGAAAATATTATACAATATTGTTATTAATGCCTTTAAGTATACTGATCCCGGTGATTCTATTGATGTGTCAGTGAAGGCTGATAATGAGACAATCATTCTTTCTGTAAAAGATACAGGGATCGGTATCAGGAAGGAAGAGCAGGAAAAAATATTTGAAAGATTTTACAGGGCAAAAGAGAGCGGTCAGTTATTGCAAACGGGATCGGGAATTGGTTTGACCTTTGCCCGACGGCTGGTTGAATTGCATGGCGGCGAGTTATCTGTCAGTAGTAAGTATGGTGAGGGCTCAGAGTTTATCGTAGCATTGCCCAGGCTAAAAACAATGACAGATACCAGGGGGAAACTGACTGATGAGATACTGCTTGAACCCGGTCTGCCGACTACTTACAGCCAGCGAAAGGAATCCATTGACCTTGACATAGGCAGGGAAAAAGTTTTCAAAGAATTGCTGGTTTATCTTGTGGAAGATCATCATGAGATCCGTAATTACCTGGTCGGTGTGTTCTTGCATCATTTCAGGGTTAAGAGTTTTGAAAACGGAAAAGCGTGTCTGGATGCCATGGATACAGAATTACCGGATATGATTGTAAGTGATGTGATGATGCCGCAAATGGATGGCAGGGAGTTGTGCAGGAATATAAAAGAGGCGGATGCCACCAGTCATATCCCTGTAATCCTGATCACCGCGCTATCCTCTCTCGACAACAGGCTTGAAGGATTGGAAGTCAGGGCCGATGAATATGTCAGCAAACCCTTTCATTTAAAATACCTGCTCCTGAAATGTTACAACCTGCTGGAAAGGAAAGAGAAAGAGCGAAGCCAGTTCGAACAACATTTTTTAAAAGGAAAGAAATCCAACCCGGCAAATTCACAGGATGCTGAATTTGTAGAAAAACTCATGGAAACCATGGAGAGCAATCTTGATAACGCCGAATTTCAGATTGATGACCTCTCAAAAGAATTTACCATGAACCGGACCCAATTCTTCAAGAAAACCAAAAGCGTGACCCGCATGACGCCCTACGAGTTGTTAAAGAATTTCAGGTTGAAAAAAGCTGCGGAAATGCTCAGTTCAAATGAGTATACGGTTTCGGAGGTATTTTACATGACAGGATTTAAAAGCCGGACACACTTCACAAAACTTTTCACGGAGTTATATGGTATGTCGCCAGGAAAATTTATCAAGCAGAACAAGAAAAGCTGATCAATTCAACTACGCATATTCAGCTTACATGGATCAGAAAAATAATTTGGAATGTATACTGAATGTTGCGCCGGGGGGAATCTTTTATTCAATCAGCAGGGGAGCTACAGCAATCCCATCGTCGGACTTGAATTTCAGTAAATAGAATCCACTAAGTCGGGGGTCGAATTGAAGCAAGGTATTGTTGAAATGCTGGTGATGTTGAACCTGGATGATTTTCCCGGAAAGATCTTGCATGATGATCTGTAAATCTTCTATCGATGCATCTGATTCGATAAAGATCTGTTCTTTTGCCGGATTGGGATAGATGTTGAAATTTGTCAGATCGAAACTGCCGGATCCTAAATTTGTTACGCTATAACAATCTGAGATGATGTGACAGTTGCCTATGGTGACCTTAACGGCATAGGCCCCATTCCTGGTTGCAGCGAATTGTCGGTTGGTTTCGCCCTCTATTGGAGCATTTCCATCACTGCAGTCCAACCATTGATATTCTGCACCACTTTCAAAGGCGATCAGATTTTCCATGTCCTGGATGACTGTTTTATCAATGTCAGTGATCGTCAATTCCAGGTTTATAATACTGTCACATCCGAGGTAAGATGTCAGTTTTTGGGAATAACTCCCGCTACTTGTGTATTCCGTGCCATGTATTATCAGCGGACCGCAGTTTTCTATCGTAAGTGTGGTATCGTTTGTGGTTGTGCATGTTACGTTAAAGTCAACCGTCTCTTCAGTCGTGACATCCAGGTTGCTGATCGCCATTATTCTCAGCTGGTATTCCCCTGCAGGGAGTGATGTGAGTTGATCATAGTTCTCCCAGGTGTACGGGGGCGTTGTTTTTGCGTCAATGAATGTATCTCCCAGGTAAAGCCTGACCTCATCAATTGTACCTGAACTGATATTGGCCGTAGCTGACACATTGATGTCTGTCGGGACAGAATAGACGGAGTCAGGATGAGGAGTTGTCACCTGTACAACGGGAAAAACGATGTGATCATCGGTTACACGGTAGAGGATCGACTCATAGGGATCCAGCTGGATAGAGTTTTCGACAAATTTCCCTTTGAGCAGGTCGAATGATGCCGTTCCAATGTCATAATCTTTCAGGGCGATATCTATGGTTGCCTTTGATTTTCCTATATTCACAACGGTTACAATATATTCTTCACCCGCTGTCACTTCAACACATCTCCACATACAGCCTTTCGGACCGGTCTCGTTACTCTCCTGGATATCGATGTCGGGCATTTTTCCGGCAGCATCCATTTTATTGAGCACCTCGGTTTTCATTGCCAGTGGTTCTTCAGCCTGGATTACAGAACCGGTGCCGGGGGACAGTTCTCCTGCCAGTGGGCGTCCATACTGATCAGTCTTCAGGCTGTTCTGATCAATGATCACTGTTCCTCCCTGGTCAAGGTATTGCTGGATCGCTGATTTTTCCTCTGGCAGTATGCGTTCTGCCTTGTATACGACAATCGCTTCAACGCCATCCAGGTTGTCTTCCCGGATCATGCTGTCTGTGGCGAAGCCCAGGGGGAATCCTTCAAAATACAATGACTGGTAGAGTTCATAGATATCATCCATGTATTCGATATCATTAATCGCGGAGGCAAGGGAATAGTAGATACGAATGGGTTTCTCCTGCTCCTGGAAACTGGTGATTTCGTGGCTGAAGGCATTCAGATCGATCATCGTAGTGGCAATGGCATCCAGTGCTTTGGGCTGTTGAAGCAGGGAGCCGGGAAAGCTTGCTGTTGAGGCATTTGAGCTTACGCTTCCATTCGCAGCTCTTCCCCACAACCAGGTTTCACTGACATTCAATCCATGCAGGTGGGCGAGCCAAAAGGCTGCTCTTACATATTCCGGATCGAGGTAAAGAGCACGGAAATGGACTGTCGAGATAAAAGGTGTTTCAGAATCATAAATGGGCTGGTTCGGTCTGACTGATTTAAAGAAATCAAACGGCAGAGAGAGGTTCCTCCATTCCATGGAATAACGATCCATCCAGGGCTGAGGATTGCCGCTGATGTCTGAATTTGTGACTTTGGCATCACAACCACTGATGTCCTGCAATCTGACCAGCGCTTCAAAATCAAGGCCGTGGTCGCGCTTGCCTTCACTCCAGTATGTGGGGATCAGTTTAATATGTACTTTTCCTTCTGGATCATTGCGTACAACTCCCTCTTTGAGAAAGGAAAACCAGTCTGTGATGCGGTAATTATTGAAAACCATCCAGTCATACCACTTTGCTGTGCCCTGGAGTGAATTTGAGATGGGAATATCGATGGTAACGTCATTAAAATCTGCAAAAGAAGTTCCCCATAGGAGGTTCAATTCATCAATGGTGAGGTATTGTGTCGACAACCAGGACCTGAATTTTGCCCTGGTGCGGTTCGATACCGGACCTGTATCCCAGGAGTTAGCAGCCGTAAACCAGTGCGGTTCATTGGCCAGAAGATACCCTGCTTTTGTATATCGTTTCCCTGCCATCAGCGGCACAGTGCCATCCATCAGGTAGTTCATCAATTCGCGGGTTCCAGGGTTATCGACGTCGTATTTGGTAAAATGTCTTCCTCCGACCGTAAGGCTGTCGTATTTATTCAATGCCCAGGATGGGATATTTGTATGGTTGAAGAAGATTGAACCGAATGCAGCATCAACTTTGGAATCTAGCTGGTTCACCACTGCAGGAGCAATACCACCAGCTTCATTGATCACTTTGTTAGGTGCCAGGTAAAAACCATCCATTGCACCAAAGTATTTTTTCAACTCGCTCGATCCCGGCTTCCAGACATAGTCGGATAAAAAGACCGGGTCTCCGTTTTGCATGACTGAAGCTCCCTGAAAATCAGCCTGGTTGTAATCGGGCAGTAGCGTGGCTGTACGTATACTGCTAGAATCCAGCAGTGATTTCAGGTCCGAAATTGCCTGGTCCAGTATCCACGCAACTTCATTTCTTTCTTTGTCAGGCAGCAATTCTGCCAATTCCTGTGCATTACTTCTGTAAAGTCTTAACTTGCTGAACAGGTCTTCGTTGGCAATGACATTACTGGCGTCCCAGTCGGCGTACATCATAAACAGGTCCGCCACCTGGGCAGTTGCTTTTTCACGGTCAACTTCCAGGCCTTTCGATTCAGCCACAATGATCAGGCTGTCGAGGGTCTGGCCTTTTTTAAGGGCAATTTGTTCAGGGGTTTGGCTAAAAATGCTGACCGGCAAGCAGAAGATCGCGATCATCAGACCCGCTAATATTTTTATTTTCATTCTTTTAAGTTCAGGTATTAAAAAAATCCCAAATAGTGTACCAAAGTGCTTCATTAATTGTCAGATTGCATGGTGCCGAAAGTTTCTCAATTGAGTTATAAAAGAACAACGGCCCTTAAAAAGAACCGTTGTTCTTCAATTTAACTAACTACTACTACTAAAACTACTAAAACTACCTCTTTATAAGTTTCATTGCAGGGCCGGCAGTTCCATTTGCGTAACGTCCTCTTACGAAGTAAACGCCCTGGTGCAGCTGTTCCACAGAAATTTTTGTGGTCATGGATGTATGCTTAGTTTCATAGACCATGCTTCCTGTGATCGAGTATACCTGTATAGATTCCAGTGCTTTGTTACTGGAAACATAGAATACATCATTTGTCGGATTTGGATACACCTTCATGCTTTCCCCGGAAATATGATCATTTACTCCAACGGTCAATACAGAGATGAAATTCGTTGTGTCACCCTCATTTTCCATCATGTCTACTGAGGATACCTGGTACAGGTAGGTGGTGAAAGCTTCAACACCTTCATCCAGGTAGGTTGTTTCCATGGTGGTTCCGATCTCTTCACCATCCCGGAAAACCCGGTACATGTATGCATCCTGAATGCCATCACCAATGCTGTCAACTGCAGTAGGCCATGAAAGGCGTACAGAGTCTTCATTTACAAAATCTGCGTAAAGTGTATCCGGTGCAAATGGTGCTTTGTGGTCGGGGATTCCTTCCATGATCTGTAGGTCGTCAAAATAGCAGATGGAGGCACCGTTCGGATTCCCAAACTGCACTGAGATAGAATCGGCTCCGGCAGGTGTTGTAAACCCGAATTGTTGCAATACCCATGCAGTATCTGGAACAGAACCTGTCCAGTGAGTATTGATCTCAGCTGTTCTTGAACCTTCCTCCCACAGGTAACTTACGATCTTAAATTTCGTGTCTGCTGCGTCACCCTTGGTTCTGGCTGTTATTACATAATTTGTTTCCGCCTTTACCTCTAATCCATGCTGAGAAAGATATCCGTTCTTTCGTGTTCCCATGCTCTGTGATCCTGAATAAACATAATCTGCATCGGTATTCACGAACATGATAGATGAAGCGTTTGCAGGCATCACATAGAAAGTCCACACAGTATCCAGTACGGTGGAGTCTTGCTCAAAATCTCCATAGGTAAATGATGGTGTTTGGGCGTTGACATAAAAGCCCATTAATAGTAGTGCAAATAGAATGGGTAATTTCTGTTTCATAATTTCAGTTTTTTGATTCATCAGACTACAAATATGTAAATTCCCTCTTGGCTAATTGTCTTTCAGCGTAAAGGAAGTGTCTCTGTGAGTGATCAACCTGGTTGGTTTTATAAATAGCAGCCTCCGGGATCGCCTTAAATGAAAGAATTATTCTCAAAGACATTATTCTTACATCTGCCGACAAACATCTGTCCGTAAATATTGATCTTTACACGTCAAACAAACACCTGCACCTATGAATCGCTTTCAAGTTCTCCTGGGTCCGATATTAATTATTGTTATCATACTGACAGCCTCTTGTAGTCACGAACTTTCCCTGAGGGAGAAGAGGAACTTTGATGATCACTGGCGTTTTTTTCTGCTTCCATCCGACACCATGAAAATTGATCAGATCCCGAGATCGGAATGGAGAACGCTTCATCTTCCCCATGACTGGAGCATAGAGGGAGAATACAGCAGGGACCATGGAACAGACTGGCAGAGCGGTTTTCTGCCGGGAGGGGTGGCATATTATCAGAAGGATTTTAACTGGGAAAATGAGTGGGATAATAAAAAAGTAATGATCCTCTTTGACGGGGTCTATGTTAACAGCCACGTCTGGATAAATGGTGAAAAACTAGGTTTCAGACCCAACGGATATGTTTCGTTCCAATATGATCTTACTCCATACCTGGAGAAGGGAAATAATACAATCACTGTCCAAGTGGATCATTCGAAGCCTCAGAGCGGAAGATGGTATACTGGATCAGGGATCTATCGTCATGTTTGGATTGTGGTTCATGAAAAAGCCTATATACCATCGGGCGAAGTGTTTTTTCGCACACCACAGGTGAATGATCGCTTTGCCGATTATGAGGTGGAAACGGTCATACGAAATGAAAAAGACACTGATCTTGATCTCAGGCTTGTTACCTCTCTGCATGCTCCGGGAGGCGATGAAGTCAGCGTGACTGAGACAAATGTGCATGTTAAGCAGGCTGAAAGTAGCAGGGTGCATCAATCAGGTCAGTTGGAAAAGCCCATGTTATGGTCACCTGGAACACCTGATCATTACATATTGAAAAGCAAATTACTGCATGATGATGAGCTGGTTGATGAAATGGAGACAATAGTAGGGTTTAGAAAAATTGAGGTCGATGCAAGTAAAGGATTATTCCTGAACGGTATTCCCATTAAGTTAAAAGGGGTGTGTGATCACCATACGGCCGGAGCAGTCGGCGCAGCAATTCCTGATGATGTACTTTACCGCAGGCTCAAACTCCTGAAAGAAATGGGGTGCAATGCCATCCGTACCGCCCATAATCCGTATTCCCCTGTCTTTTATGACATGTGTGATACAATGGGTTTCATGGTACTCAATGAAGCTTTTGACGGATGGGACGAACCCAAGGCTCCCGATGACTATGGCCACTATTTTGAAGATTGGTGGGAGACGGACCTGGTGAGCTTTGTAAAGCGAGACAGGAATCACCCTTCGGTGGTCTTCTGGAGTCTTGGAAACGAGGTATGGACAGGTACCCGGGAAACACAGACGGAACTCCTTGAAACAATCCGGGAACATGATCCCACACGGTTGGTCACACAGGGAGGGATTGACCCCACAAGGGGGATGACAGATGATTACTCGGAAAAGTTTTTACTGGATATCAAAGGGTTCAACGGGAAAGGGGAGGAGAAGCATGCACTAAGTGATTTCCATGAACAGTTTCCGGACATCCCCATCGTGGGAACGGAAATCCCCCATACTTACCAGACCCGTGGTGTCTATCGAAGCAAAACCCACTACCGTAGAAGGGATTTTCCTGCTCCATGGGAAGTATGGAGTAAAAGAGCAGGGAACATGGACGGACTGGATGATAAGATCTATGCCATTGACGATCTTACGGAAACAGAATTTTTCAAGGATGAAGTATCTGAACAGTATTTTAAGGACGGATCCTATTATCCAATAGAAAATGAAGCTCCCTGGGCACCCACACTTTACTACCAATCCTCGTATGACAATGCCGTTGTAAGGATCGCAGCACGCAAACAATGGCAGATCGTCGACAGCCTGCCGTATGTGATTGGTCAGTTCAGGTGGGGCAGTTTTGATTATCTCGGGGAGAGTAACCTGTGGCCTTCCAGGTGTGCCAATTTTGGTGTGATAGACCTGTGTGGTTTTCCCAAAGATCACTTCTATCTGTATCAGAGCCTCTGGACCTCCGAACCAATGGTACACATCCTGCCTCACTGGACCCATACCGGGCGCGAGGGAGAAGCTGTTCCTGTAGTGGTTTATACCAATTGTGACTCGGTGTGTATTGAATTGAACGATCGTTCCCTTGGTACGCAGACTTATCTCGGGGAGCAACTCTCCTGGCATGTGCCATATGAACCAGGGACCTTAAAAGCCCTGGCCTACAGCAATGGGAAGGTTGAAGCCACGGAAATTGCGCGGACAGCGGGACAGCCTGAAGCGATTCAGCTTTTACCTGACAAAAAACAACTGACTTCTGGTGAACGGCGAGTGATCCATTTTGAGGTCAGCATCCTGGATCAAAACGGTGTAATGGTACCCTCTGCCGAGCACGAGGTCACCTTCATGGTGGAAGGGCCCGGTCGTATCCTCGGAACCGATAACGGTGATCCCCTGGACCTTTCAGGTTACAAGACCAACAGGCGAAAGGCTTTTCGCGGAAAATGCCTGCTGATGGTTGAAACAGATGGCAGCACGGGTAATCTGGTCATAAGCGCAGAATCAACCGGACTGAAATCTTCCAAAGAAATTATAAAGGTCAGAAAATAAGGGGGACATGGTTGCCGCCTGGCATGCAATGTGTTGAACACTTTCTATATCCGCTTCTTGGGCACTTTTCCAAAACGTTTTTGTCAAGAACGATGCAGTACGGAAAATGAATGGTGTTGCTGCAAAAATTGTTCAGTTATCGACGGCGGAGGGAAAAACTATTTCTATCGATTTAGTATCTGAAGAGTTTCCGTAAACGTCACGGGCTTTCATCAGCACAGTGGTGGTCTTGTTGATCTTCAGCTGCTTGTCTGGATAAAAGAATTCATTCCAAGTCGCTCCGCCATCCATGCTGTAACAGCCCCTGATCTCTTCAATATATTGATCCCAGGTTGGTTCGGACAGGGTCATGGTCAATATAAGCGGACCATTTTTTACCCCTGGGTCCTCGGATGCAACTATTTCCGGTGGGATATACAGGTTATTTTTCGAAGCAGACATGCTGATTATTCCATCTTCAGTGCATGTGACAGTGATGTGACCATGTTTCGCCAGGTAAAGGGATTTTAATCCTGACTGGCTGTTCCATGTATAATCATATAGTTTTTCAAGTGATTGAATGGTCAGATCATGATATTTTGGTCCGGGTTTCGACATCTTATGTTTGGTGATAATTCCGAAACGGGGTTGGGTGACCTCCATGAACGTCCCCAGGGAATACTGGTCATCAGATTCATATTGAAGGTGGTGTGCATATTTCAGCACATCGCACCTGAGATCATCATGGTACAAGGCAACAAGATCTTTTGCCTGATGCTCCAGTCCGTCTCCCATATATAAGAACTTTTTTCCATTGCGCAGGTCGGTGATCATACATGCTGCAGAGCCATTGTTTTTGCCTCTGTCTGGGTAGGAGTCAGGAGGGTACAGTACTCTGATCTCTATCTCCGGATCGAGATCGATCAGATCTCCCTTTTTCATCACATGGTATTCGATATCTGGATTTTTGCTGAAGGGGAGCACGAGGTGATTAAAATATTCTTTTGCATTTTCCTCATTCACACAAAAAAATTCCTTCACATGGAGGCTTGCAAGAATTCCATCCTCCCCGGTGAATCCTCCGAAATGATCTCCATGAAAGTGCGAAACGTATGCGATATCGATGGTGTCAATCCCCAGGCTGTCAATATAATTCTTTACAATACCAGAATGCCACGGACTGCCCGCATCAATAAGCATCGTTTTACCACCTGGTGTCTGAATAATGTGTGCGTCACCATGTACATGGAGGGTATGGATTTTTAATGGCTGAGAAATCATTTGATTTGCGCCGGATAGAATGAGGCACATCAGAATGAAAAGGATCCCTTTTATTTTAATTCGTGTATCATTCCGCATCATCTTATTACGTTATATATGCTTGATGGCAAGGCCCCTCTGAAGTTCATGATCAGGGATGGGCATTTTACAATGTTTGAGCAAGTCCTGGTTGACAAACCCATACAGATGCCTTCGGGCCCTGAGTCTATTCCATTCGTACCGGTGTGAATACCTCGAATTTGATGGCTCTGTCCCGGAAAACAAGGGTGTCATTTACAAAATGTTCCAGGACGCCTCCTTCCATGTAGGAATAATTCAGGTACATTACATCCCTGGGTTTACCACCCCATTCTGCTCCATCCTGCACGAAGGTGCTGGTTCCGTTGGCCCCAGTCTGGTAAGGTTCGATCAAGGATCCTTCAAGGGGTTTGATAGAAATAGTGTTGTCATTATTTAGCAGCAGTTCCATTTTATACAGCCCGTCTGAGCTGATATGGAAACTTACAGCATTGGTCTGTACAGCATTTAAAGCTGATGTACGCAGACTCCATATTTCACTGTCAACCAGGTAATCTGTTCGCGTGATTGTAGTATCGATCGTTTTCCCGTTAAAGGTTTTCAAATCATATCCCCTGTACAGAAAATCACCATGCATGTCATTGATGAATTTTACGCCGAATAGCGTGAAGTTTTTTGGAGTCGCTCCACTGTTCCAGTCACCCTCAAAGCGAATGTCAGGATCAGGGACGGATGCTTTTGGATCTCCCGAAAGTATAGAGTCAGCATCAGTATCTGTAATGCGTAATGGAACCACATATTGAACACCTGTTGCCATGGTATCCTCGAAAAAAGCGTCCGTAAGCTGTACTTCGATCGTACCATTGAAACTGCCCTCAGGAATAGTGATATATTCGTTGTTTGACAATGAATAGTAAGAGGAGGGAAGTGCGCGTATGGTATCTCCATTCGATGTTAACAAACTGTCGGCCAGGGATTCATCGACTTCAAAGTAAACGGTCCATTCTGAGGTGTTTTCATACATCCCGCCAATGACGACACCGATCTCAAATGTATGGTCCCGATCATTGCTGTTGTCAAAAAAATCCTCACCCAGGGAGATGGTCCTTACAGGGAATTGGTGGGGAAAATATACCGCATTGAAATCATAATCCTCGAACTTTGGCTCGCAGGCCCAGAGCAAGAGTAATGTTGCAAATAACGCTGCTATTTTAAGATTGATCTTATACATGTGATAGTTTTTTGTACGCATATTCAAATCATTAATAACCCGCATTCTGGACCAATTCCTCATATTTGATGGCTTCATTATAAGGAATAGGTCCGTAGATCATGTAATCCTGGTATCTTCTTTCTTCAATCTGCTTGTCCACAATCGTTGAGTCTGCATCCAGGGTTATCCCCAGCACCGGGTCGGTCAGCGTGGTCATTTCTTTCCACCTCCTGATATCCCAGTACCTGTGGTTTTCGAAACATAGTTCAATCCTACGCTCATTCTTCACCAGTTCTCTAAACTCTTCTTTTGAACTGATGCTTGCCAGGTATTCATCAGGCTGCGTAATGCCGGCCCTGGCACGAATTGCAGCGATCACTTCTCTAGCTGTTGGATGGGTGCCAATTTTCCCATCCGGACCATACACTTCATTGACGGCTTCCGCATAGTTTAAAAGTATTTCAGTATATCTTATATAGATAGCGAAGTGATCCACGGATGTCATGGTCCTTCCCGGGTCAATCTGTACCCTTTCATTGAGGAATTTTTTCAGGTAATAGCCGCTTCGCGTGGATGTTTCCAGGACCCCAACAGCATCGTATGAGCTGTCAGCCAGTGTCAGGATCATTTCACCTTCGAGGGTTCCGCCATCATACAGTATATATGTTGACAACCTTGGGTCCCGATTTTCATACGGGTTTTCGGGATCAAATTTGCTCGTTGCAGTATCCACCGTGATTGGATAACCATTTTGCATGGGAAAAGCAGCGACCAGGTTATGACTTGGATTGATGCTCCCGCCTCCATAAAGGGATGGAGGGTAGTTGCTGACTTCCAGTGAACGGTTGGTGGAGTATTTCGATTTCCATATGATCTCCGGGTCAATCACACCTGCTTCCTCATGGGACTCCTGCTTCAGGTAGAATGTGAGGCTTTTGGGCGTCAGGTTGTCTACTTCCCCGAACATTTCCATTACCTCACCTGCATATATTGCCGCAGCCTCCCAGCGGTTTGCCTCGGCATCCGGATTAAAGGAAGGACTGGCGGCATAGAGGGCAACTCTCGATCGAAGGCTTTTTACAATTGTGGCATTGATGCGATTGGAGAACCTGAGGCCATAAGTTTTATTGTAATCGATCACAGTTTCGGGATCAATGGTATCATTGAACTCGATATCCTGGTAGTTGTCAGGAAGCACGCTGATCGCCCGTTCGCAATCTGCATAGATGGAATCCAGGCATTCTTCGAAGGTATTTCTCGCGAGCTTCCAGTCATCTGAAGGGGACAGTGTCTTCCTGATGATCGGATAGCCGGCAAGTGTTCCGTCATTCGTGATCCCGGCATGGTACTTTAGCAAATTAAACTCCAGGTAGGCCCTCAACCCATAGGCTTCTCCTTTCAGTCGCTGTATGTGATAGCGGTTTCGGTCCTCGGAAACGTATGACCATGTTACCTCGTCCACATGCTCAAGGAATAGGTTAATATAATGGAGGTTTTCAAAACCCCGGGTCCATTTTCCATGTGGGTAGTTGGTTGCCGAGAGATTACCTGTGGCAATGGTAATATATTGTGAGCCTAAATTGTTCGTTACAGCATCATCACTCAGCAGGTCCTCATTAAATGACATATTATCTGGTAAATAGTCATATGCATTCAATAGGATCCCTTCCCAATACTGGGCCGTGTAGAGTTGATCCTGCGGGTAGGTGTTGTTAGCTTCCGGTTCAAGGAAATCATCACATGCACTGAGCAGCATCGCTGAAATGACCAGGGGTAATATTCTTGTTCTTTTCATCGGAACTTTTTTTCAAAATTCTAAAACTCAATATTTAATCCTAAAGAAAACGCTCTTGTCTGGGGAACACCTCCAATTCTAAGCTCTTTCTGATCTCTGATCTCTGAGAACATGAGCAGGTTTGTTCCTCTCAGGAAGATACGCGCACTGTTCAAATTGATCCTTTGGGCTGTCCTCGTTGGCAGATGCCAGGTCAGTTGCAGGGTTTGTAGTTCAAACCAGTCATTGTCGTACAACCAGAAAGTCGAGTTGGTGAAATTATTGTTACCCGACCCAGTGGTCAGCCTCGGATAGGTGGCGGTTTCAGCAGTTTCGGGCGTCCAGCGACCAAGCACTTCTTCAGAATATTTGTCATTACCGTTTACCCAGTAATAGCTGTTGTTGAAATATACATTTCCGCCGAATTGTCCGACTCCAAGTGCATATAAGGAAAAGGATCTGTAATGTAGCCGGAGATTGACTGCAATTTGCGTGTTTGCATGGGATTTCCCTATGCCGATTGCATCTTTCTCATTGATGTACCCGTCATCATTCTGATCGATATATTTAATATCACCGGCCTGTACAGTAAACGCAGGTTCTGGCAGGGAGGCATTTAATAAGCCATCGGTAAAGTCGCTTTCCCGGTAGAAGCCGTCAGCAACCAAACCAAATATGGCATCAGTGGGTTGACCGACCCTGCTTCTGTATGCATCTTCATAGTTGGGTTCATCCACGATCAATTCTTCAGAGGAATAATTCACCAGGTTGCCACCAAAACTCAGGGTGAAATCCTTCATTTCCCTGGTGTACTGAAAGCCCAGGTCAAAACCGGAGTATTTTGAACTTTCAAGATTCAGGAAAGCATTGGTACCTCCGAAATAATCCGGATAGGAATTCTCCACCTGTACCACATCCCCGGTGATCTTGCTGTTGAAATAAGTTGCTTCCAGGAAAAGGTCATTGTACAGGAAGGCTTCGATACCGGCATTCATCTCATTGCGTCTGACAAAATCCAGGTCGGGATTGCCGAAATTATTAATGCCCCAAATATCATTCTCATACTGTGAGAAAAGCCCGTATGTATAGGTTCCCTGTTTTTCGTAGGTACTCAGGTACTGGAAATATCCAATATCTGTGTCATAGCTTACCTGGGCCGCACCAACTTTTACTTTTAGGAAATCAAGTGGTGATGAGGAGGAGAGAAAATCCTCCTCTGAGAGGATCCAGGCCAGGCTGAGGCCAGGCGAGAAGCCCCATTTATTCGAACCGTATAATTTGGATGAACCTACCATAGCGGAATTGAATTCAGCGATATATTTTTCATTATACATATAATTGGCACGAAGGCCGAAGTGCAGGTTTTTGTCCGGATTGAACGCATTTGGAAGATTTACCTGCTGGCGATAGGAAAGCGCGGTAAGATCGATCTCGTGCACACCTATCTTTTTCTGGTATTTCAGTGTGGCGTATAAAGCAGTCCTTCTCAGGAAATCCACCTCTGCTGTGGATGGATTGGATGCCCTGTCGTCAAGCCCGATCTTATTAATTTGCAAGGAGTCACTTCCAATGGGGTTATTTTTCCTGACAAAATATACAGCATAATCATTGACCATTGAACTCGTATATGAATTACTCATGTCAAAGGAGAAAAATATCTTGCCGGTGAGTCCGTCTACAAATTGATTCAGATCGAGGTCAATACCAGAGCTGAACTGCAGCGTTCGATCCATTTGCTTTCTAAAGCCCCCGTTATTCATTTGTCCGTAAATATTCGTCGTATACTCAGAGGACCCACCGAGAATATAATCCCCGTTTATTATGGCAGCAGTTTCAAGGAACTCGTTGCCCTTTAACCTGTCGGCAGGTATCAGGAAAGGGTAGGAATTTGGTTTCAGTGTTGTGGAAAGCGACCAGAAATCATGTTCAATTCCATTTTCTGTATTAAATATGGCAAGGCCGTCCAGGCTCAACGACAACCAGCTATTCAATTCATAATTGGTGTTTCCCCTGATATTGATCACATTGTTACGGATATTTGCGGCTTCCCCGACACTGAAGAATGATCCATAGGTTGTGTAACCAACGTTGGCATAATATTTTGCCTTGTTATTTCCGCCGGAAAACTCTGAGTAAAACCGGTTGAATAAACGGTAATCATTCAGGAACCGTCCATCATAAAAGCTTTCATCAGGATAAAGCATCGGATCAACACCGTCACGTGTGTTCTGTATGGTCATGGGATCATATTTCTCGGCTATGCCATCGTTCCTCAATGCTTCATTGTTCAGTTCCATGTAGTCAGCAGCTGAGATGTATTTTGGCAGTCTTTTGATCATGTCAATGCCGGATTCAAACCTGACATTGATTCTCTTTTTATTCGGTGTACCCCGCTTGGTGGAGATCATGATCACGCCCTGGTTGCCCCGTGTTCCGTAAAGGAGGGATGAGGCGAGATCTTTGACGACGGTTATTTCTTCAATTTCTGAAGGGTTGATGATCAACTCCCGGCGTGGAACGCCGTCGACAACTACCATTGCGTTTCCCAGTCCGCGCAGGTCGGATGTACCAAACAGCCCGGGAACTTTGCCATAGATTAATTCCTCTAAACCGGAAGCAGCATCATATTTCAGGCTATTCTCAACATCAATGTGGGTAATGGATCCCGGTATCCTGCGTTTTTCCTGCATGTCAAAGGGAATGGCCACTAACTTGTCTGCCCCATTTTGAAGGGTCTCTTTTACCAAGCTGATCTCCAGCTGGCTTGTATTCCTTTTTATTTGAATATAATGGGATGTATACCCGGGAGACTCCATGATCAGTTGATCATTGACATAGGTTGGGATCATGGCCAAACCTTCTTCATCGGTATAATTCTTCTTTGAACCTTCCATTGACCAGATCAGGACACCGGAGATGGCCTCGCCTTCAGAATTTGAAATTTGAACCTTCACCTGCAGATCTTCCTTGTCCTGCCCATACACTATATGGGAGAATAGTAAGAGAACCAGGAGGGCACTGATCGTGAGTTTATTGTATTTCATAATGTTCATTTTTACCAGCCAGGATTTTGAAAAAAGTCTTTGTACAAATAGGTGTCTTCTCTTGGAATGGGCACCCAGTAGTGCTTTTCTTCAAACGCGATCGTTTCTATCAGTACACGGTTAAAATAGGTATGTCCTTCATCAAATACCAGGTCATATAGTTCCCTGTATTCAGGCAGATGAGCTACATACCATCTTCTTAGGTCAAACCACCTCTGGTTTTCAAAACATAATTCGACAGCACGTTCATTCCAGATGATCTCCCGCATGTCCTCATCGCTTCCAACCCTCGTATCAACCGGGGGCATATCCAGGTCAGGTCTTGCCCGTACGGTGTTCACAGCCTCAATGGCCGTTAGTGATGATCCGGAAACTGTTCCGGTATACCCATAGGCTTCATTTACGGCCTCTGCGTAGATCAGGTAGATCTCTGCCAGGCGCATATTCGGGCAGACATAGGTGAAATTATCCAGTTCATTGTCGATCTCATTCGCTCCCAGGGGCCAGTATTTTTTGACCAGGTAACTGGTTCGAAGCGCATCAATTGTTTTGGTGGCTCCACCCACAAAAAGCCTGCAGTAGGCATCGGGCTCAGTCTTTACCCACAGATCACCATCTACGAGGATGTTCTGCCTGAACCTGGGATCCCGGTTTTCCCAGGGATTCATCGGGTCGTATGCAGGATCTTTATCGATGGGTATCCCGTTGATAGTTTCGAAAAGGTCAATTATATTCTGCGTGGGGGTGATTTTGGGGTCCACACCTCCAATTTTATAGGCGGGGGTGATATATGAAGGTGAAAATTTCCTTCCGTGATCACCGAATAGCTTGGTTGTTCCCTGCCAGGTGGGAACCTTCAAAAATATAGTTTCCAGTGTAAAGGGTTTTTTATCCTCGATCGTACCGAACATGTCACGGTATCTCGAAAAAGGAATCAGTTCATAGGTGCCGCTGTTGGCGATCTCGATCACATCCCATGCATATTCGGCGGCTTGTTGCATATAATCCTGGTTGTAGGTATAACTCCCGGTACTTACGCCGTTCATCAGCGGGCTTCCGGCATACAGGGCGGCCTTTGCAGCAAAAGCCAGTGCCGCCCCTTTGGTGGCCCTGCCTGTATTTGGTCCTTCGAGCCCCGGACCATCCCAGTCAACCGGTAATAATTCGGCTGCCTTTAAAAAGTCGGCGATGATCTTATCTGTATTCTCATGATAGGATTCCCTGGGATATTCAATTTTTTCATCCGCAGAGATCACGAAATCAATGTAGGGCATGCCCCCGAAAAATTTGATGATCTCAAAGTGGAAATATCCCCTGAAGAAGTAGGCCTGCCCCTCAATATATTTTTTCTCTTCCTCTGTTGCATTTACCAGGTCATCCATATGCGCAATAGACTGGTTCGCGACGCGTATTCCATACCATGAGTCTTCCCAGATGCCTGTTGTTTTCTGCCCCGTGATATTATTTGGCTCTGCATTTATGAAGGCCGAATAGATATTCCGGTCCAGCAGTGCCCAGTAATCACCGATATGCACCTCATGATTGCTGGCAAAATTCTTATTGGCGATCATGTGATCTCCCCAGTTGACCGTAAGCACCTTTTTTTCTGAGCTGTAATCATGGAAAAGGGTGTAGCACTGGTCGATATAACCGGTAAAAAGATCGTATGAACTGAATATATTTACATCCGAAACATCAGCATATTCTGTCTGATCCAGGTAATCATCACAGGAAACGACTGCCAGCAATACAACCAGGATGACGGGTAAAATGTATCTGTCTGTTTTCATCATTCAATCATTTTTTTAAAAGGTGAGATTTACCCCGAAACTGTAGCTTTTCGTTATGGGATAGTTCACATTGCTAAAGCTTCCACCTTCCTTATCTTCTGCCATTTTCGTCCATATGAAAATGTTATTACCGCTCAGGAAAAAACGCACATTGTCAATGCCATATTGAGATAAAGAGGGGTGTTCAAGGACGTAGGCAAGCTCGGCATTCTTCAGCCTGATATAGGAAGCATCCACCAGCCAACGGTTGCCCATGGTGGAATTGGATCCAAGCCTGACAGCCGAAAGCGAGGCATTATCTGTTTGCCCCAGGGCAGGCAGCCAGGATTCTTCAACATGGATCGGGAAGGCAATGGAATAGACAGCATCGTGTGTGAATGCATTCAGCGCCAGGTTTCGTGAAACATTGGTTACTCCATAGAATTGAAGGTTCACGGAGAAATTCTTGTATGTCAGCCCGGTATACAGGTTGAACGTGGATTGAGGGATCAATGGATATCCATAGGGGACAATGTCCTCGTCGTTGATTACTCCATCTGCATTGAAATCTATCTGGCCAAAATCGCCCGGCAAAGTGTAGGTGGTATTCTCGCCGACAGTATTGGTGTAAACATCATCCCAGTCCTGCATGATCCCCCAGTTTACAAGGGTCCTGGGCTGACTCAGAGAGAATCCTTCTTCTTTTTTATAATCGGGACTCAGCTCAGGATCCTCTTTGTAAACCACTTCATCCCTTGCGTAAGTATAGGTGGCATTCAACCTGAAATGAAGGTCAGGACTAAAGGCCTTGGAAACCCTGAATTGGAGTTCAAATCCCTCACTCATCATTTCTCCAAGGTTTCCGCCGGGAGGAGCGATCCCGAAATAGGACGGAACTACCCGGTCGCTTGAGTTGATATACATGTCATACCTGTTCTCTTTAAACAGGTCAATGTCGAGCTGAAACAGGTTTTGCAGGATCGCCATCTCGATACCCAGGTTTTGCTTGTGGGCAGTTTCCCACCGGGCTGAGGGGTTGGCAATAACTCCCTCACGGTTGACATCGTAGCTCCAGGATATATTCGGATATCCGAGGATGATGTTGTTCGTGGTGAGGTCATAAGAACTGATATAGGCCCATTTTCCAGGTCCGGCATCACTCCCGCTTTTCCCATTTGAATACCGGATCTTGAAATTATTGAAATAGGGGAACAAGTCGCCGAAATAATCCTCCTTGGCAAGGTTATATCCCACTGCCATCGAAGGGAAAAAGCCGAATCTGTATGCTTGGTCAAATTTTTCAGAGCCATTATAGGCAGCGTTTGCCTCGAAAAAATATTTACTCGCATAATTATAGGTGATCCGGCCTACCCAATCCTCCCTGTAGCTGGTCCAGTTGGATCCGAATGTGACCTCCTGGCGTTTGAATACACCCATTGCGCTGACGGCATGGTCACCGAAGATCCGGTTATAATCCAGGGCTGCCTGGTATTGCAACCTTCTCCTGAGACTGCTGTTAGACGTTGTTTCCGGGGAATACTGCAGTGGCAAAGGATCATACTCGTATCCATGCGTGGATTCCATATAGATACGTGGGTACTGGTAGGAAACGTAATCATCATATGCTTCATTTTCCCCTCTGTATATGACTTTGGGGTCGATATATTTGGTGGCTATACCGTAATCCAGTACATCCGGACCTGCAGATTGAAAAAAGTTGTCATACGCCAGCGAGGCAGTGAAAGTCAAACCCTCCGTTATGTAGTCAAGCTCCTGTTTTAATTTGAAATCTGAATTGATCTCTGACCTGTTCTTGATGTTATATCCGTAAAAGTTGAGACCCATTACAGGATTTGGAAATCGTACGAAAGAGGCATTGTTGGCCACTGTTCCGTCTTCATAGGTGACCGGGTAAAGATCTGTGGGGGTTGTATACAGACCTTCCCAGAAGCCAAGATACCTGATGTTATTGCCGATCACACCGGCACCTGGTTCTTGCTGACTACCATAATAGCCGGAAATATTCATGGAGAAGGTCGTGGTCTTGGTAAGTGAAAAATCCAGGTTCGACCTGTAATTGTATCTCTTGTATGAAAAACCCGGATCATAACCCTGTCCGAAATCTGTTGTCTTGATAATATCATCTTCATTCAGGTAAGAGAGGGAAGCAAAATATTTGAGGAATTTTGTTCCTCCGCTCACGTTGAAGTTATACTTCTGAGAGATGCCGGTTTCCAGTAGTTCATCTGACCACTTTGTATTCGGATAAAGATAAGGGTATGCATTCGTCTCGAAATATTCAAGCTCCTGTATTGGAGTGTACCAGTCCCAGCTGGTTTCATCTGAAGTTACCGGTAATTCGTATTCGATGGACTGGTTTTTGAGCCACCGTGCATCATAAGAATCAAGTTGGGATGGTGTCTTTGAAGGTGAGGTGGCGATCAGCGTGGATGAGAAACTCATGACCGGTTTTCCCAGGGTTCCCTGTTTGGTGGTAACCAGGATCACACCATTACCACCTTTGACACCGAATACAGCCGTGGCGGAGGCATCTTTAAGCACCGAGATGGTTTCGATCTCGTTGGGTTCAATATCGGACAACGAACGCTCTACACCATCGATCAGCACCAATGGTTCTGCGTCTCCGTTCCAGGTAGTTTTGCCCCTGATATACATCTGGGTATCATCGCCCCCTGTTCCGCTACCGCCGGGCTGACCGGTGGTTTGAATAGTGGACAGGCCGGGAATCAGTCCTGTAAGAGAATTGGTCAGATTAGAGGTATTTCGCACGCGCACGATCTCATCTCCGCTGGCTTGTGACACTGCCCCGACCACACTTTCCTTTTTCTGTACACCATAACCAACCACGACGATGTCTTCAAGCTCAACAGTGCTTGGCAGAAGTGTGATATTTATTTCAGTATTCGTCCCGACATGCACCTCTTCCGTGGTATATCCAATGGAAGAGAATACGAGTGTGTCGACAGGAAGACAATCAATGGTATAGGTCCCGTCAGGACCTGTGATCACCCCGACCATCTTGTTTTTCAGGATAATGTTGACACCGGGAAGGGTCATGTTGTTTTCGTCTGTTACCGTTCCCCTGACCGTCATTTTCTGTCCCAGGATCAATGAGGGAATGAACAAAAACAAAATGAATAATGTCGAATTTTTATATCTCATACCTACGCGTTTAATTGGCTGTTAAATATCCGTAATCCGTACCTAAACTTTGCATAAAGGGAGTTGATTTTTTTCATCTTTATTACTGTTCCGTGATTTTGATGACCATGCTCTCATATACCTTGCTCATGTTAGCCGGTATACCGATCTTCATCAGTACTTCGCCTGAGTATACATCTTTTTCGGGTTTGAATTTGGGGCTTCTGTCACAGTTGATCTCTTCAAGTGAATACATTTTCTCCGGGGCCAACCCTTCGAACTTTAAAGAAGGATATTCCTGCCTCAGGTTTTTTTCAAGATTAAATGCAAAATAAACTGCCTCTTCTTTACTTTCATTCACATATATTAATGAAGCGATTCCCGTTTCATATGGTGAGAGAATTCTGTATAGATCTCCAAACTGCACGATCGATCTTATATTTTTATAGTTTTCAATTGCTTTGATGGCAAAGGTATTTTCCCTTGGAGTAAAGTCAGAAGCCATCATCTCCATCCCAAGTCTTCCCGTCATGGCAAGGTCGAACCTGAATTTCAATGGCGTTTCACGACGTGTCTGATGATTCGGAGAAGCACTCACATGTGATGCCATTGCGATGGCCGGGAAAAAATGTGATGTTCCCCACTGGATGAAAACCCTGCTTACAGGGTCGGTATTATCGCTTGGCCAGAATTCATGGAAATAGGGGAGGTAGCCATAATTTACGCGGCCTCCGCCACTGGCACATACCTGCATCAATATGTCAGGATGTACCTTTCTCAATCTTTCCAGTACGACACGTATACCCCTGTGATATGCGATCTGGATTTGTTTCTGATCACTATCAGAAAGGTAGGAAGAACCAAAATTTGTCATCGTATGATTGGCATCCCATTTTATATATGCGATACCGGGATAATTGGTTAGCAGCCGGTGGATGGTTTCAAAAACAAAATCCTGTACTTCAGGATTCGACAGA
>CAKZNC010000118.1 GCA_937129385.1 uncultured Bacteroidota bacterium | reverse complement strand
ATGAAGCTGTGAATATCAGTGAAGAGCGACTGAAGCTTGCCGTAGAGGCGACCAGCCTTGGCTACTGGGATTGGAAGGTTGAATCCGATATTGTATTCTATTCACCTATTTATATGCAGATGCTGGGTTATAAGCAGGATGAATTGCCCCAGGAGCTGGATACCTGGAAAAATCTTATGCACGTGGAGGACAGGGATAAAACCCTCGCATTCGTGACAGATTTTATACGGGATGATAAGCAAAATGATTTTGAAATCGAATTCCGCATGCAGTGCAAGGACGGTACTTTTAAATGGGTATGCGGAAGGGGACGTGCTGTTGAACGATCAGAAAACGGGGAGGTGACCCGACTCATAGGTTCGCATGAGGATATTTCCGACAGGAAGCGAAATATGGAGATACAGGAAACACTGTTCAATATTTCCAATGCGGTCAATACCACGGTCAACCTGGATGAACTTTACGAAAAGATCAGGGAATACCTGGGCAGGATTATTGATACCACCAACTGTTTTCTTGCCCTTTATAATGAAGATTCGAAAATGCTCACCCTGCCATTTCACAGGGATGAGGTGGATTCATTTACAGAATTTCCGCCTGGAAAAACGCTAACGGGTTATGTGCTCAGGACCGGGAAAGCGCAGCTGGTCGATGCAACCATTGAAGAGGAGCTGACAAAACAGGGATTCATCGAACCGGTCGGTTCCCCTTGCGTTAGCTGGCTGGGTGTTCCGCTGAAAAATGACAACAAGATCATTGGCGTTTTCGTGGTACAGTCTTACCACGATGATATTGTTTATACCCAGGAAGATGTAAGTATCCTTGAATTTGTAAGTGACCAGATCGCACTGGCCATTGAACGAAAACGTGACCAGGACAACGTCAGGGAAAGTCAGGAAAAACAGCGCCGGATCTTTGAATCATCACCCGATCCGATCATTGTAGTGGACAACAACGGGAGGGTAATTGATTACAATACGAGTCTGCTGGCAGCTTTGCACATTACCAATGAACCGGTGATCGGACAGAATGTCTTTCATTTTATCGGAAAAAAACACTGGAGATATGCGCTCAGGAATTTCAAGAAGACCTGGGAGATGGGATACCTGAAGAACATGGAGTTTGAAGTATTCAGGGCAGATGGCACCCATTTTGAATCTGAGGTGTCCACGGGAGCAATCTATAACAATGCAGGAGAACCCGAATCAATGGTCCTCATAATGAAGGACATCAGTGCAAGGAAAGAGTCGGAAAGAACGCTCCGCGAAGCCAAGGAGAAGGCCGAAGAGTCTGACCGGCTGAAAACGGCATTCCTCTCCAATATGTCCCACGAGATCAGGACACCAATGAATGCCATCGTTGGGTTTTCCGATCTGCTAAATGACACGGAGATCGGGGCGGTGGAGAGGAGTGAGTTTATAGCCCAGATCAACATGGGGGCTGATAACCTGATGCACCTGATCGATGACATCATCGATATAGCCAAGATCGAAGCAGGACAGATCAAGGTCAATAAAAAAACCTGTGCCCTCCATGAACTGGCACGTGAACAGATCGTCATGTTCCGGCAAAATATGGAGCGCATGGAAAAGGCGCACATAGAACTTCGGCTCGACTGGAGATTGTCCACATCGGAAGTGGCCCTGCGGACAGATCCCTTTAGGGTAAAGCAGATCATTACCAACCTTTTGAATAATGCGATCAAATTTACAGAAGAAGGTCATGTTGAGCTTGTTATAGACAAGAAGGATGATTTCCTGGTATGCAGGGTAAGGGATACGGGGATCGGCATTGAAGAGGACAAGCGAAAGATCATCTTTGAACGGTTCATGCAAGGGCATCAGTCTAAGAAAAAGCTATACGGCGGAACCGGACTGGGACTTGCCATCTCAAAAAATCTTACCGAGTTGCTCGGCGGTGAGATCGGCGTTGAATCGGAATACGGTAAAGGGTCGGAATTCTGGTTTACCCTGCCCTACGAGACCGACCCGGTGAATATTCAGCCTGGAGACGATGGAAATGCGGTCACGGGGACGAACTGGAAAGGTAAAAAGATCCTCGTGGCTGAAGATGACAGTTCGAATTTCAACCTGATCTCAGAGGTGTTGAAACATACCAATGCTGAGATATTATGGGCTAAAGACGGCCGGGAGACCATCGAGATGTTCAATAAGCACTGGAAAAAACTCAACCTTGTGCTGATGGATATCCGGATGCCGGAGATGGACGGATACGAATGTACCCGTATCATCAAGAAAAAGAATCCGGAGATTCCCGTGATCGCCCAGACTGCATATGCCATGTCGGGAGAGATGGAGCAGAGCCGGGAAGCAGGTTGTGACGACTATGTCAGCAAACCGCTCCACGTGAATAAACTGATCGAGACGCTCGGTTTTTACATGAAATGACCAATGAACAGGCCTGAGCTTTTATCACTGCTGCTCCTGGCTGCGTTATGCACGGCCTGTAGCAATCGTGCCGACAGTTCTGGGGACGCGATGGTTTTCAGGTACAACGAATCAAAAGGGATCACCACCCTTGATCCGGCTTTTGCGCGCAACCAGACGATCATATGGCCGGTAAGCCAGGTGTTCAACGGACTGGTGCAGCTCGATCACAAACTGGAGGTAAAACCCTCCATTGCGAAAAAATGGATGGTGAGTGATGATGGATTGACCTATACCTTTTACCTCAGGAGAGATGTCAGGTTCCATCCATCCGGCTCTTTCAATGGTGATCCGCCATTTGTCAATGCTGCAGATTTTGTCTATAGTTTTTCCCGGATCCAGGACCCTTCCCTGGCTTCTCCCGGAGGCTGGATTTTCGAATATGTGGATACAGATTCCGGCTTTACTGCTGTGAATGACACGATATTAAAAATTCAGCTTTCCAGCCCTTTTCCACCTTTCCTGTCCATTCTGGCTATGCCTTACTGCTCTGTAGTGCCACAACAGGTGGTTGAGGATCCGGAAGCAGATTTCGGACACCACCCGGTGGGTACCGGTCCGTTTAAATTTAAAATATGGAGTCCGGATGAAAAACTGGTCCTTGTCAGGAATGATCAATACTTCGAAATGGATATGGACGGACAATCATTGCCTTACCTGGACGGAATCGCTGTAACTTTTATCAAGGATAAGCAGAGCGAATTCCTGGAGTTTCTCAAGGGCAACATTGATTTTCTTTCCGGCGTGCATCCGGCTTACAAGGATGAATTGCTGACCAGGTCGGGAACACTGAATCCTGCATATAACAATAAGATAAGGCTGATCACAGTGCCATACCTCAATACAGAGTACCTTGGAATACTGCAGAAAGGGGGCGGGGAAGAGAATATACTGCTCGACAGGAAGATCAGGAAAGCGATCAACCATGGCTTCGACAGGGAAAAAATGATGAAATACCTGCGAAACAACCTGGGGTATCCAGCCAATGCGGGAATGATTCCGCCCGGACTGCCAGGGCACCTGGAACCGGGAGACGGGTACACATACAACCCTGAGCTGGCGCGTCACCTACTTGGTGAATCGGCATATGCCGGCGAGGTGCTGCCTGTCATTACCCTGACCACCACTTCGGACTATCTCGACCTCTGTGAATATATCCAGTTCGAACTGAATAAGATCGGGATTGATATCGATATCGAGGTAAGCACAGGAGGAGCATTCCGGAACATGGTGGCCAACGGGAATCTCCCATTCTTCAGGGGTTCATGGATCGCCGATTATGCGGATGCAGAAAACTACATGGCCCTATTTTATTCAGGAAATTTTGCGCCTGAAGGTCCCAATTATACCCGTTTTCACTCTCCGGAATTCGACCAGATGTACGAACAGTCACTCCTGGAACCAGACCCGGATGAGAGAGCCGGGCTCTACCATTCCATGGACAGTCTGATCGTTGCAGAGGCCCCAGTGGTTCCCCTGTATTACGACAAGGTGGTGCGTTTTTCACAGATGAACATCATGGGTTTTCAACCTGATCCCATGAATAACCTGGTTTTGAAGACCCTAAAGAAGGTGCAGCAGGAAAAATAGTACCTGTCAGTCTTCATCCTCTTCGCTGAGGATCTTTGTAACCTCCGATTCTGTTTTCCGTAATTTGTCCTTGCAAATCTTCAACAGCTCTGTCACCCTTTTCACATTGACGGTCAGCTCATCCACATCAAGTTCTCCCTCTTCGATCTTGCCCAGGATCTCTTCGATCTCAGCTACTGCGGCTTTGTATGTTATCTCTTCTTTCGCCATAGATGAATGATTAATTGTGCGCGTTGTTTTTTGTTTTTTCTACCAGGCTGGTGATAACTCCACCGTTCACCCGGGTCTCAAGCTGGTCTCCATTGCCGACATCCGCGGCGTTTTTCAATACCTTCCCGTTGACCCGGGTGATACTGTATCCCCGCTTAAGGACCTTTTCCGGTCGCAGCATCTCCAGGGTCCTGCCGGCAATTGATAGTGCTTCTTGTCTTGACCTGATCATTTCCCGGGTGACCCGGGTCTTTTTCTCCCCGAGGTGGCGGATGTCCCGCTTCCGCTCTTCGGAAAGTCCCTTCCAGAGGTATTTGAGTCTGCCTGAACGGTCGCTTAACTGCGCTCGCTGTTCACTGAATATGTGGCGGAGTTCAGATTTTACCCGCTTGTGGTAGTCATTCAGATGGTGGTCTCCTTCGGTGATGTAACGGCCGGTAAGCCTTTCAAGGTCTGAGGTCATTTGCTGCAAAGTCATGCGTTCACCGGAAAGTATAAGTTGCAGGGCCTGGCTGAATCGTTCCTGGAGGCGGGAGATGTGTTCCGAGAATTCCTGTATCCTGTCCACGAGGAATTCTGCCACTGCAGTGGGGGTTTTCAGGCTTCGGTGGGCTACGATATCTGCAATGGTCTCATCACGTTCATGGCCGATCCCGGTGAGGACCGGCAGCGGAAACTGCGCTATGTTCATGGCCAGTTCATAGCCGTTGAAGCAATCCAGGTCCGACTGGGACCCTCCACCCCGGATCAGGACAACGGCATCAAAGGAATGGTCATCATGATACACCTGGTCGAGTGCACTGATGATGGACTTTTCCGCAGCGTCTCCCTGTACAATTGCAGGGAACAGCGTTACGCCGAATCCAAAACCGTAACTGTTGTTGACAAGTGAATCCATGAAGTCACCAAATCCGGCCGCAGTTTCTGATGAGATGACAGCGATGCGTTGGGGAACCATGGAGAGGACAAGATCCCTGTTCATCTCCAGAACGCCGGCATTTTTCAGCTTTTCCAGCACCTCCTTTTTCCTGCGCGCAAGGTCGCCCATCGTGAAATTGGGGTCAATATCGGAAATATTAAGACTCAGTCCGTAAATTTCGTGGAAGGAGATCTCGGCCTTTACCAGGACCTTGATTCCCGGTTCAAGCCGCGAACCGGTGGTGGTTTCGAAGTAGGGCCTGATCATCCTGAACCGGAAGGCCCAGATGGTGGCCCTGCTTTTTGCCACAATCTTCTCTTCGCTGTCAGATTTCTCCACCAGTTCCATGTAGCAATGCCCCGAACGGTTTACATTTAACTCGTTGATCTCTGCGATCACCCATACATGGGAGGGAAAAGACCTTTTGGTGGCCTCCCTGATCTGGTGGTTCAATGCGCTGAGGGTGATCTTTTCCAAGGGGTCTAGTTCTTAATAATTCTTGTCCTGAAGTATTTGTGTTGTCTTGCTGCCTCGAGGATATACATACCCGGTTTTATTTCCTGGCTGATGGATACCCTGCCGGGCAGGTTTGCCGCTTTGCTGAATACGATCCTCCCCTGGATGTCATAGAGCTTCACCATGTATTGCCCATTTCCTGAAACCGGGATCTCGATGCTTACGTGATCATTCACCGGATTGGGATACACCTTTATTTGTGGGAAGTTCTCATTCCTTGGTGAGGAAGTGATGGCCCAGTATGCCCCCCGGAAACTGGGGATACCATAGCCGTAGGTTGCATCAGCCGTTTTGTACTGATCGGCCGATTCGATGATCCAACGCATCAGTTCAGTGGCGGACAGGGCCGGGTAAGCCTGCCAGAGTGATGCTGTGGCTCCTGCGATCAATGGTGAAGCGAAAGAGGTTCCTGATCCCCTCCTTGCACGTCCGTCGGAACCCTGCACCACGGTCAGTACACCCATCGCCACCACCTCTGGTTTGATGCGGTGGTCATAGGTGGGACCGCGTGAACTGAATGAGGAGATGTTCCCGGATACATCAACGGCGCCAACAGCTAAAATATTCTTTGCATCGGCGGGTGCCCCAATATAGTACCAGGAGGTATCATTGCCCTGGTTCCCTGCACTCGTGACACTGACCATCCCCTTGGCAGCTGTCATTCCATTGGCAATCGAACTATGAGCCGTCCGGCCATCCATACTTTCGTAAGTGTAATTTGTGGATGGGTCGTCAAAAACGCTATATCCAAGGGATGTATTGATGATGTCTGCGCCAAGGCTATCGGCCCATTCTGCTCCCTCGATCCATGAATATTCCTCTATCCGGGTCTCAGACGCCGGGTTCTCGGTCATCCCCAGCAGCAGCTCTGCATCCGGAGCTGTGCCGATCAATGTGTCTGGCAAATACCCGGCGATGATCGAACTCACATTGGTCCCATGTGAATGGCTGCCGAAAACCGTTTCATCACGGTTGACAAAATTCCTGGTGGCGATCAATTGTCCGTTTGCAACCAGGGAGGTAAACCCGGGAATATTTTCCAGGTTGGAAAAACCGGCATCAAGTACAGCAATCCTTACACCATCACCTGTGTATCCTTCTTCGTGCAGGTAATGCACTTTCAGCTGCCTGACCTGGTCACCTGAGAATCCATAGGGGAGGGGTGCAGGCGCCACAGAACGTAGACTGAATCTTTCACCCGCGGGCGGTCCGGGAAAGTAGCGAGTGTTTTCATGGGGTTGCCATGCCAGGGTGTCAATGAAGCTCAGACGGTGCAGTGTGTCGATAAGATCAGCATCGGAGCTGCTTATGAGTACACCGTTCAGCCAGCGGGATGTATATAGCACCTGGAGACCAAGACTTGCCAGACTGTCAACATACATCTGTGTGACAGGCAGATCAGTCTCATCGACCGGGATTGATTGCCATGCGCGTCGCTCAACAGAGCGTTCAGACAAGAAATCCAGGGGCTGATTCACAGAATATCCATTCTCCTCTTTGTCAGTAAAATAGTACCAATAGGTGTTTTCGGCAATTCTTTGTGCGTATATCGTGCTGATTGCAAAAAACAGCAATATGAGTAACGATCCTTTTTTCATCATTCATTAAAGATAATAAAAATGTTGCGGAAGACCGGCCACTGAAATCATCTTTCGGCAGCCCTTCCAAATCCTATTTAATGAGGGGAAAAGGATAACAACCGTGAAAGAAAAGTGTTCCTGATATAGAATTTATTTGTATCCGTCGAGTGCCGGATCCGGGATATTTCCGACGTTCTCTTCGATACGCTCAATAAAGGATTCATAGCTTTCTTTGAGCACCTCCGGGTTGAGGAGCTTCCCCCGGTCATATCGAAGTACGGTGAGGGTGTCACGCTCTTCTGAAAAATATTTCCAGTCGCCATCCTTGAAATCCCTGTGGTAGCTGCCGGATATCTGGAGGGTTCCGTCGGGGTAGAATGCCTCGTAACTGCCATGCATCATGCCATCTTTATAATGGGTGATCAGCATGGTATCACCACTTTCAAAAAGCTGTATCCAGGACCCGTCCTTCACTCCGTCTGAATACCGGATCTTCCTTGACAGGTTGCCCGATTGATAATAACTGCGGGAGACCCCGTTCAGCCTGCCCATGGAGTAGACCTCTTCGAGCCTGACCTTGCCGTCTGCCCCGAGGTATAACCAGACAGAGTCTTTTTTCTGATCATTATAAACTCCCTTTGCCCTGATGATACCATTATTGGAGTACATTTTTACGAAACATCTGTTCTGTTCAGTATAAAAATCCATGGTTGCAGAGAGTCTGCCCTTGTCATCATAGCGTTTCATAAGTCCTACCGGCTTCCCATTCCTGAACGTTGCTTCATAACGCAGGGTGGAGTCGGCATAATATCCTTTCCACACACCTGTGCGCTCTCCATCGCTGTTGACCCGGTTCTGGCCTTGCATTGAAAAAGGCAGCGTAAGTACGATGATTAAAAGGATTAGATGGTGTTTCATTCCAGTATGGTTTTACCTGTATTAACGAAGAACCCGGTTTGCCTGGTATATTGCAAAGGTACGAAAAGAGGTTGATAAAAGTAAAGAGGCCGGCTCTGCGAACAGAACCGGCCCCTGGCCATATATGAGGTTGTATTATTTCACCTCTTCAAAATCTACGTCGGTCACTTCACCGTCGTCATCGTCATCCTTCTTGCTGTCTCCCTCCTGGTTGCCTTCGGGCTGCTGTTGTTGTTCTCCGCCCTCCTGGCTCGCATTGTACATGTCCTGTGAAGCGGCCTGCCAGGCATTGTTCAGCTCTTCAGTAGCCTTTTCGATGGCATCAAGGTCCTCGCTCTTATGCGCCTCTTTCAGTTTTCCGAGTGCATCTTCGATCACCTGTTTCTTCTCAGCAGGAAGTTTTTCGCCATACTCCTTGAGCTGTTTTTCTGACTGGAATACAAGGCTGTCGGCGTTGTTAAGCTTTTCAATGCGCTCCTTTACCTGTTTGTCAGACTCCTCGTTGGCCTTGGCTTCCTGTTTCATCTTTTCGATCTCATCCTCTGAGAGACCGGAAGAAGCCTCGATCCTGATGCTCTGTTCTTTACCTGTTCCTTTGTCACGTGCCGAAACATTCAGTATACCATTGGCATCGATATCGAATGTAACCTCGATCTGCGGTACTCCCCTTGGTGAAGGCGGTATCCCGTCGAGGTGGAACCGTCCGATGGTCTTGTTGTCTTTCGCCATGGATCTTTCTCCCTGCAGCACGTGGATCTCAACAGACGGCTGGTTGTCAGCTGCCGTGGTAAAAGTCTGTGTCTTCTTGGTAGGGATCGTCGTATTGGACTCGATCAGCTTGGTGGAAACACCACCCATGGTCTCGATACCAAGTGACAATGGTGTCACGTCGAGCAGCAGCACATCTTTTACTTCACCTGTAAGCACGCCCCCCTGGATTGCAGCACCAATTGCAACCACTTCGTCGGGATTCACTCCTTTTGATGGTTCTTTGCCGAAGAAATCCTTAACAACTTTCTGGATTGCAGGAATCCGTGTTGAACCTCCCACAAGGATCACTTCGTTAATATCGGATGAACTGAGGCCTGCATCCTTCATTGCTTTTTTACATGGCTCAATGGTTGCCTGGATCAGTTTGTCGGCCAGGTTCTCAAATTTGGCTCTTGTAAGTGTTTTTACAAGGTGCTTTGGAATTCCGTCTACCGGCATAATGTAAGGCAGGTTAATCTCTGTCTGCGTAGAACTGGACAACTCGATCTTGGCCTTCTCGGCAGCTTCCTTCAGGCGTTGAAGGGCCATGGGATCTTTCTTCAGGTCCACGCCTTCGTCCTTCTTGAATTCCTCTGTCATCCAGTCGATGATCACCTGGTCAAAATCGTCACCACCAAGGTGCGTGTCGCCGTTGGTGGATTTCACCTCGAATACACCATCACCAAGTTCAAGGATCGATATATCGAATGTTCCGCCACCCAGGTCAAAAACCGCGATCTTCAGGTCAGATGATTTCTTATCAAGTCCGTATGCAAGTGATGCAGCAGTCGGCTCATTGATGATCCGCTTTACTTGCAGACCTGCAATCTCGCCAGCCTCTTTGGTCGCCTGGCGCTGCGAGTCACTGAAATATGCCGGCACGGTAACCACCGCCTCGGTAACTTCTGTACCCAGGTAATCTTCTGCTGTCTTCTTCATCTTTTGAAGCACCATGGCAGAAATTTCCTGTGGTGAATATTTTCTGTCGTCGATCTGTACACGCGGGGTATTGTTCTCTCCCTTTACAACTTTGAAAGGAACCCGCTTGATCTCCTTGCTTACCCTGTCGTAGCTCTCACCCATGAATCTTTTGATCGATGCGACCGTTTTTTCAGGGTTGGTGATCGCCTGCCTTTTTGCAGGATCACCGACTTTACGTTCGCCATTTTCAACGAATGCAACAACAGAAGGGGTAGTTCGTTTTCCTTCGCTGTTGGGTATCACGACAGGTTCATTCCCTTCCATTACAGAAACACAAGAGTTTGTAGTTCCTAAGTCAATTCCAATTATTTTACTCATATTAATTTTGTTTGAATGTTTTCTAATGTCCTGTCTCTTTTTGGTCAATGATTATGCCACATCTGAAAAGAGGGGATATTATGTAAATTTGACATCTATATCTTTTGTCATTTGTCAGATTTTTGAAGATTGATCCGGATTGACTGACATTTTGACGGAGGTTTTCTGTTAAAATACCGCCGATTATCCGGATTTTATTCTGAACTTTGCATAAAACACAGGCATATGTCAGTTCACAACTCAGTCAGAAAGGTGACCACGCATGTATTGTACGAGATGAAGCTCAAGGGCGAGAAGATCGCGATGCTCACCGGTTATGATTTTTCCATGGCACGCATTTTAGACCAGGCAGGCGTCGACATCATCCTTGTCGGTGATTCAGCCTCCAATGTCATGGCAGGGTTTGAAACCACACTCCCCATCACCCTGGACAATATGATCTACCATGCAGCTTCCGTGGTCAGGGCAACAAGTCGTGCCCTGATCGTGGTCGACCTGCCATTTGGTACCTACCAGGGGAATTCCAAGAAAGCCCTGGCCTCGGCTGTCAGGATCATGAAAGAGACCGGTGCCAGCGCGGTGAAGCTGGAAGGGGGTGAGGAGATCATCGATTCAGTCGAGCGGATCCTCTCCGCTGGAATTCCCGTGATGGGACACCTGGGACTGACACCACAGGCGATCCATAAATTTGGAACCTACGTGGTGCGGGCCACCGATAACGAGGAGGCAGATAAGCTTATCAAGGATGCCCAGAAGCTTGAAAAGACCGGCTGTTTCGGCATCGTGCTTGAGAAGATCCCGGCCACCCTGGGTGAAAAGGTATCCGGGATGCTGCGGATTCCAACCATCGGTATCGGGGCAGGGAACAAAACCGACGGACAGGTGCTGGTGGTTCACGATATGCTGGGGATCACACAGGAGTTCTCACCCCGTTTTCTGCGCAGGTACCACAACCTCAACGCTGAGATCTCCGGTGCCGTAAAGACCTACATCGAGGATGTCAGGTCGGGCGATTTCCCGAACGACAGAGAACAATATTAGCATCTGCCAACTGCATTCAGCAGCTATTATGTCCCTTGAAAAAAAGTATGGAATCGATATTCTTTATGAGGACAACCACCTGGTTGTGTTGAATAAAGGTGTGTCTGATATTGTGCAGGGTGACCAGACGGGGGATGAATCACTCGACCAGAAACTGAGAGAATTTATCAGGGAGCGGGATGCCAAACCGGGCAATGTATTTGTAGGGATTCCCCACAGGCTCGACCGGCCGGTAAGTGGGGTGATGGTGTATACGAAGACCGGGAAAGCACTGAGCAGGATGACCGCGTTGTTCAGGGAAAAGGAGATAGAGAAGATCTATTATGCGATCGTAGAAACTCAACCCAGTCCGCTTGCTGCCAGACTGGAACATTATATCACCCGGAATACACGCCAGAACAAATCCTATTGTCATACCAAAGAGGTGCGGGATTCAAAGCACGCTGTGCTTGAGTACCGCTACCTCGGTGTCTCCGAACATTACCACTTGCTGGAGATTTTGCTGGAGACAGGAAGGCATCACCAGATACGTGCCCAGCTCGCAGCCATTGGTCTGCCGATTAAGGGAGATATCAAGTACGGGGCGAAAAAGCCCAACATCAACGGGGGGATCAGTCTGCATGCACGCAGGATCTCATTCATCCATCCTGTAAAGAGGAAACCACTTGAAATCACCGCTCCATTTCCCAGGGGGGATATTTTTCCATATTTTAAAACGGATCAGGGCGCCAGGTTGTAATCGAAAGGCAGGGGAAGCAGATCTGCGACGCTCTTCACCACCTTGGTCTCGTTTTTACCATACATGATCACCTCCACGTGCTGTTTGACACGATTTTCATGTTCAAGCAATACCTGCCGGCAATCACCACATGGATAGACGGGCTTTTCCACGAATCGACCGTCGGCATATGCGGCCAGTGCGATCCGCTTCACGGCGATACCTGGGTGTTGTGAGCCGGCATAGAACAGGGCCACGCGTTCGGCACACAGACCCGAAGGAAAGGCGATGTTTTCCTGGTTATTGCCGGTGATCACGATCCCGTTCTCCAGCTCAAGTGCTGCACCTACCCGAAACTGTGAATACGGGGCCCAGGCATTCGCGGTTGCCTCTTTGGCCTGTTCCACGAGACGCAATCCGCCATCCGGGAGGTCTTCCGGGCGGTCGTATGTGTAGATGGTGATCCTGAGTTCTTCAGCTTTCATGGTTCAACTCTTTTACGTAAAGTTAGGAAAATCCTGAAAAACGGTTGCAGGGCAGAAAAACCCATCGCTGCTGTCATGCCGAATTCCGTTCAGCATTGATGATCCCGAATGAACAGCGCATGGCAAGTTTCTCAAAATTCTGCTTGGCTGGTTCCCCGTCATTTTCCTTTTCCAGGTCACGGATGCGGTCCAGTGCATATTGCTGGATCGTCAGCAATGGCAATTCTATCCGCTGCCGCATCTGGATCGACATCCGGTTGACAGGCTTTTGCTCCATCAGCTCCTTGTTCCCGGTGAGTTTCAACAGGTACTTGCGGGTGAGGTTGAACTCATCATGGATCATGTTCCACAATTTGCCGTATTCGGGATGGTCCGACAGGTAGGCGGTGAGTGGAAAGAAACACTTGGTCATTGCCATTTCACAGTTTTCCAGTACTGTCCTGACATAGGATGATTTGCTGTAGAGCTGCTCCACCTCATTCCAGCGCCCGGCTTTTTCTATCTCCCTGAATGCGGTCCCCACACCATAGTAACCTGGGAGGTTTTGTTTCAGCTGACTCCAGGAGCCGACGTAGGGGACGGCCCTGAGATCGTCGAGGTTCAGCTTGCCCGGTTTGCGTTTCGATGGTCGGCTGCCAATATTTGCTTCGCCATAGTATCTCAGCGGACTTGCATAATTGAGGTATTCCAGGAAGTTCTTCTTGTTTTTCAACTTGCTGTATGCCACGTAACTTATTTTGGCAAGTTCACCGATCAGTGCATCTTCATCTTTCGTCAGGGTGGCCTTGCGGGAGGAGAAGAGGTCACTCCAGATCCCTGCATGCATCAACTGCTCAATATTATAACGTGCCGTATCAACTGTGCCGAAGTTGGCGCTGATGGTCTGCCCCTGGATGGTAAGCTGGATCTCCTTGTTCGCAATATTGGATCCCATGGACGAGTAAAACTGGTGTGTTCTTCCACCACCCCTTGCCGGCGGACCGCCTCTTCCGTCGAAAAAGACCACTTCGATATCGTATTTCCTTGATATGCTTGTGAGTGCCTCCTTGGCCTTGTAGATGCTCCAGTTGGCCATGAGGAAGCCGCCATCCTTGGTTCCGTCGGAAAATCCCAGCATGATCGTCTGTATGCGATCCCTTCGTTCAAGGTGCTTCCTGTAAGGGGCATGTGCATAGAGCTGTTCCATCACCCCCGCGGCATTTTCCAGGTCCTCGATCGATTCAAACAGAGGAACGATATCCACATTCATCGCATCCTTTTTCCATCCCGCCAGTGAAAAGAGTCCGTACACTGCCATCACATCAAAGGGGGTCCGGGAATGACTGATGATGTACCTGTGGCATCCCGACTCCCCGTTGGCCTTCTGGATCGTCCTGATCGCACCAATGGTGTCGATCACATCCTGCTCAATCTCATCCTCCAGGTCAGCATGGTCAAAGGTTCCTTCGACAGTGGAGAGAAGATCGATCTGCTCCTGCTCATTGAGTTCACTGAAATTGTCGGGCAGCAGGTCGCTGCTCTTTGCCACATTGTTGAGCAGCGCCAAGTGCACACTGCTGTCCTGGCGAATATCCAGAGACGCAAAATGCAGACCAAACAGCTGAACCTTACGGATCAGCACATCCACCGATTCGATGAACAGACTGTTGTGTTCCATGATCAGCAGGTTACGGATCTCGTAAAGGAATCCGAGGATCTCCTCACTGGTGAGCTTGAACCGGTCGTCCGGAATGTAGATGTTCCTGTAAAGTTTCTCCTCCAGTGCAGCCACGATATGCGAAACACCCTTGAAGGTCAGCCTTCTCCTGAGCTGTTTCACCTCCTCGTAATAGGACTTCAGGATCGATCCGCGCAAAGCACGTGATACCTTGATGGCCGTATGTGATTTCACAAATGGATTTCCATCCCGGTCACCTCCCGGCCAGAACCCGAGCTTGATCAGCCGGTTGGTCGATGAGATGCTGTCTGGAAACCGGTCGTGAAGGTAGGAGAGGAGTTCGCCTGCAGCCTTGTAAAACACATGCTCCAGGTACCAGATCAGGTTGAGGGCTTCATCGTAGGGCGTTGGTTTGCTGCTTTTGAAAAATGGCGTCTTTCCCAGCTGCTGAAGGTAACTGTTGACCATTGCGGTATTGTCATCGATGATGGCCTGTGCAAGATCGTTGATGATCACCAGCACCTCCGAAGGGTAAAACTGGGTGGGGTGTGCTGTAAGGACCAGGCGTACGGAAAAATCCTGGAATTTCTTCCTGACCTGCTCCTGCATCTGTTGCTGCGTCACCTCGGAATAGAGATGCCTGAGTGTCCCGGATCCCCCCAGGTCATTCACCTGCGGGAAGGCAGCATCCTCGAGTGCATCAAACAGGACCACCTGTCGTTCGGCATACTGCACAAACCTGAACAGCAGGTCCAGCTCCTCCTGCTCGGTGGCATAGCTGGTGTGTTGTTTCAGGAATGACCGGATAATCTCAACAGGCCCCTGCCCGGCCGCATAACCCTCCTCGCAGTGCAGCAGGAAGATGGAAACAAGAACACCGGTCTTCTCCACTTTGTGAAAGGGAAGGGCGGTGAACAGACTGTTGTACAACTGGAATTTGAGACCAACCTCCTTGTTGAATACGTTGAGGTATGTATTGTCAGATGGATTCATACTGATGACCGGGGTTTAATGATTACATTATCATAACACCGCGATCAGTCAGGATGTTTAACCGGTCACGGATTCTCAATCCACATCGTCGTCACTGCCCGAACCTTCATCCTCGAACCCAAGGCCGTTGTCCGATTCGTAATAGTAGATCCTGACACGTGCAGAATCCCTCAGGAAATCAATGCGGCCTACCTCTGCTCGATTGATCACCAGGCCGGTACGCTCCTGCAGATCGTCCAGCATCAGCTGGTAGTTCTCGGGCTTCACCAGCTCGATCTTTTCATAGGCAATGGTCTTCCTGGATTCGTGCTTCAGGAAGAAAACACGCTCAAAAAGGTAGGTAACAACGATCAGAGCAATGTTGGTGAACAGCAATTCAGCATAACTCACCTTCTTGTTGGCCAGGGCATTGATCACCGACACCCCGATCACCAGGAACAGGTAGGTCATCTCCTTGATTTCGATCTGCCGTGTCCGGTACCGGATGATGCCGAAGATAGCAAACAGACCCAGGGCAAAACCCAGCTCGAGTTTCACGTTCTCAAGCAGGAAGCAGAGTAAAAATACGATGGTGGAGATCAGGAAGTAGGTAAACAGATAGTCCTTCCGGTTGGTGATCTTGTAGTACAGGTACCTGACCAGCACAATGATCACACCCGTATTCAGGGCAAATCTCAGTAAAAGTTCAATAAAATCTTCCGTATCAATCAGTTCAATTCCAAATATTTCCATTACTAATCGGTTGTTGTTTTAAGTTTGGTCGTCAATAGCCGGATCGTACTTGCGCAGTCTCCGGAGCCTTGGTTTAAAAAGGTTCGTTTTTACGTCGGGTTGCATCAGCGCCGTACCCATGCAATACTTGCTGAATCCCATCGCCTGGTAATGTTCCAGCCTCAATTGCCTGACCATATCGGAGTGGGCAGCATCCCTGTCAAATTTAATTTCAATGACAGAAAATCCCGGCAGGTGCAGGCTTTCAAAATCACCGATGCTGGAGTAGTTGATGTCCAGGTCAATGGTGAGCCGCTCGGCGTTGGTCCTGTGTACAAAAGTGATGCGTTTGAAATAATTCTGCAATGCCGGCAGGATCTCTGATGAGGAGTACGGGGAATTCGCCAGGAGGAATGAATCGTTCCGCTCCTCCATGATGTTTTCCGGGTCCCTCGGCTGTATCCTGCGCTTGATGGTCTCCCCCCTGTTGTTCTTGAATTTCACCTCCAGGAAAGAAAGCTCGGAATTTACATATTTCCGCACCCGCACCTTGTACCTGTTCAGCCTCCTGTTGTGATGCTCATGGTACATGCTCCTGTCAGGCGTATCAAAATAGAGCGTCTGGTAATCATGAATCCGCTGCCCCTCAATTTCCAGCACCCTGTACTTGTCAGCCACACTGGCCAACAGTCCGGGTACCTTTTTCGACGGCACAACATACTTGACATCCCTGCGTTTCATCAAGCGCACATGGTCCATCTCCTGCAACGAAATGGGGTCCATTTCATCCAGGATCTTATCGACTTGTACTGTCACAGGTTGATCCATTTAAGCCCTTGCTTATTGATACGTTAAATCAGGATTCACAAAAATAGTCAAATACCGCACTTTTCAATCATTTCATGCATTTGTTTTTATACTGAACAGGTATATCGAGGGGGCTCCGGACAGGTATTTCATTCAAATAAAACAGTGTATCACTCCGTTCTTATTCAATACTGTTAAAAACTCCGGGTTTTTCACACCCGCGTTTGCGTTATTTTTGAAGAATATATGATTAGACTGAAGAGCAAACTGTTCGTTTCTGCAATGCTGGTATTCACGTTCACTGCATCTGCGCAGGAGAAGATCACGAGGGAGGAGTATATCAATACCTATTCCGCGCTGGCCATGAAGGAGATGGTGCGCACAGGTGTGCCGGCAAGCATCACACTTGCCCAGGGATGCCTGGAGTCAGACAACGGGAACAGCAGGCTGGCCACCAGTGGGAAAAACCATTTTGGTATCAAATGCCACGACTGGACCGGCAGGAGGATCCATCACGATGATGATGAAAGGAATGAATGCTTCAGAAGATACAGGACTGTCCAGGAATCATATATCGACCATTCAGACTTCCTGGTGACAAAATCCAGGTATGCAGAACTGTTTTTGTTGAAGCAGGATGACTACAAAGGATGGGCACGCGGACTGAAGAAGGCGGGGTATGCAACAAGCCGGCAGTATGCCGATCTGCTGATCACGATCATTGAAGAAAATGAACTGCATCAATTCGACCGCATGGTACTCACAGGTCAGTTCGGACCCGGGGTTCCCACTGGTCCGTCAGTGCCGGGTGAGCCCAGGAGTATCCTGACCAATAACAGGATCGAATATATCATTGCTCAGAAAGGTGATACACCCTCCGCGTTGCGGGAGGAACTGGACCTCTACCCAAGAGAGATCTACAGGTACAACAACCTCGACCATGGGACAACACTCGACTCGGGCATGATCATCTACCTGCAGCCCAAGCGTTGCAGGGCCCAAAAGGGAAATGAAACACATGTGGTGCAGGAAAACCAGACCATGTGGGAAATTTCACAGATCTACGGTGTCAGGCTCAACAGGCTCTACCGGATCAATTACATGGAATATGGTACTCAGCCGGAAGAAGGCACCGAAATATGGTTGCGCAGGAGAAGACCCGCAGATGCGGTGCTGCGATCCCCTGAGCCCGCTTCCGGGACAGAAGAAGAACCGCCTGAGATGGAGTTTGAATTCGATGGCTGAGTTGTTCATAAAATGTTAATCAAATTGAGCCTCAAAACTTTACATGGGTTCTCCTGTGTCGTACATTTACTTAAAATCGATCACAGTGGAACCAACAGCCGAATCTATCCGGGGAAGCGACCAGCAACAGGCAATGCCTGATGGGAGGCAAACCAGGATCGATTTCTTTTCCGGATCAAAAGGTGGCAGGAAGCCTGCCCATGTGGTCGCTCCGAAACGCTCATCCCTGGAATGGTGGCAGACCATCACGGGCTGGCTGCGACAGTCCGACCAGGCAGCAGAGGAACGACAGCTTGAAACATTCAGGAATTACCTGCAGGAACGCAATTACAGCACCAAGTCGTGCAGCAGTTACATCTATATGCTGAAAAAATTCTTTGATTATATGGACAGCAAAGCCATACAGCATGTATCCCTCGGTGTGATCGAAGATTATAATTACGATTTCTTTGTGAGCGGCAGGTACTCAAGGTCCTACCAGTTGCAATTTATCAATGGCATGACCCACTACCTTGAATTTGCCCACGGTGTGAAGGTGAACCTGAAAGGATTGCGAAAGGCTAAAGCCCGAAGATGATCTAAACCATTTTACACGCCCGGATCTCCCCGTGGAAGCCATTCAGGAAATCTGCTGCTGTCATCCTACGTTTCCCCGCGGGCTGCAGCGAGATCACTTCCAGCTCTCCATCTCCTGTCTGTACATAGAGCTGCTGCTTCTCAACGCGCAGCGATCCAGCATTCCTACGCTCAATACTCTTTGAAGGCCTGGTTTCAAAGATCTTTACCTGGAGTTCATCATTCCCGTCACAGCTGAGGTAACAGAATGCCCCGGGATAGGGAGATAAGCCCCTGACCAGGTTGTGGAGCGAACGGGTTTGATCCATCCAGTTGATCCGGCAATCTTCCCTGTAGATCTTGGGAGCCTTTTTCAGGGCGCCGACAGGGATGTCAAACGCCGATTGCTCGGTCGCCTGCAAATTCCCGCTTGCCAGTCCGTCCACAGTTCGCACCACCAGCTCCGATCCGGTCACCATCAACCTGTCATGCAGCGAACCTGCAGTTTCATCCCCACCGATCCAGACCTTTTCCCTCATTAATATGCGCCCGGTATCGATCTCCTCATCGATCAGGAAAGTGGTAACGCCGGTCTCCTCCTCGCCATTCATGATCACCCAATTGATCGGCGCAGCTCCGCGGTATTGCGGCAACAATGATGCATGGAGGTTCACGGTCCCTTTCGGAGGAAGCTTCCAGATCACTTCAGGCAACATGCGAAAAGCCACCACCATAAAGATGTCGGCCTCCAGCGCCCTGAGTGAATCGGCAAATTCGGGATCCCGGAGTTTTTCCGGCTGAAAAACAGGGCAGGAGAGATGTTCATCGGCGTATTGCCTTACGGCCGGACTCTGTAGTTTTTTTCCCCTTCCCGAAGGTTTGTCAGGTGCGGTGACCACACCCACGATCCGGTTGCCGGCTTTCACCAGTTCATCCAGGGGTGCAACTGCGAATTCCGGGGTGCCCATGTAGACGATCCGGACCGGTGCATGACTCATTTTTTCGCGCTGTTGTTATAGGTGGCAAGATCCAGGAAATGTCCCATCTTCTTGCGCTTGGTCTCCAGGTAGAAATGGTTGTGCTCGTTTGGCGGAACTTCCAGCGGCAGGTTTTCGACGATCTCCATGCCATAGCCCTCCAGTCCTTTCCGTTTGATCGGATTGTTGGACAACAGCCGGATCTTCCCGATCCCCAGTTCATGCAGGATGCCAGCTCCCACACCATAGTCACGCTCATCCTCTTCAAACCCGAGTTCAAGGTTGGCCTGAACGGTATCCAGTCCCTTCTCCTGCAGTTTGTATGCCCGCATCTTGTTGTACAAACCAATACCGCGTCCCTCCTGGTTGAGGTAGATCACTGCACCGGTCCCCTCCTGGTCGATCATCTCCATCGCTTTATGCAATTGCTCACCGCAGTCACATTTGAAGCTGCCGAAAATATCTCCGGTCACGCACGACGAGTGTACCCGGACGATCACCGGCTCGTCCTTGGTCCAGCTTCCCTTTGTCAGCGCCACATGCTCCAGTCCGTTTGATTTCTGAATGAACGGGATGAGTTTGAAATCCCCGTAGGCAGTGGGAAGCTTTACTTCAACTCCCTTGACCAGGATACTTTCAGATCTTAACCTGTAAGAGATCAGGTCCTTGATGGTGACGATCTTCAGGTTGAACTTTTCAGCGATCTCCACCAACTGTGGAAGCCGCGCCATGGTGCCATCCTCATTCATGATCTCAACCAAAACACCCCCCGGCTTCAGGTTCGCCATCTTGGTCAGGTCAACAGCAGCTTCGGTATGCCCGGCACGCCTTAAAACCCCAAGATATTTTGACTTCAACGGGAAAATATGCCCGGGCCTGCCAAGGTCATCCGGATCCGTGGTTGGATCCACCAGTGCACGGACGGTCTTCGCCCGGTCTGATGCTGAGATTCCCGTTGTTGTTCCCCTGCCAATCAAGTCCACAGAGACCGTGAAAGCGGTTTTGTGACTGCTTGTATTGGTGGTGACCATCATGGGGAGCTCCAGCTCCTTGCACCGCTCTTCCGTGATGGCGGCGCAGATAAGCCCTCGCCCATGTACAGCCATGAAATTAATGGTTTCCGGAGTGGCCAGTTCGGCCGCAGCAATAAAATCTCCCTCGTTCTCCCGGTCCTCATCATCCACTACGATGATGATCTTCCCGTTGCGAATGTCTTCAATCGCCTCCTCAATCGTATTCAGCTTAAACTCTTTATCTGTTTGTCGGTTGCCAGACATCTTTCTTTATTCCTCCTAAGTTGTTAATGAAACCATGAAAAAGTGCAATGTTCATGGAAATGAAATGTCTTACGAAGCGCAAAAATACAATATGTATTCCTATTTTACTCAGAAAATAGTCAATAATTGGCAGACACAACACTCCGCCAAGTAAGAACAGCGCGATCCGGTAGATTTCATGGTCGGCACAGAGGAATATATTTGACAGCATAAACGCCAGGATCAGGAACGGTCCGAGCCACCTGATCACCTTATGTGAGAGGTAGGCAAATGAATCGCCCCGCCAGGGATGAATAAGCTCCCTGCCGAAATAGCGCAGGTTCCTGAAGTTACCGGTGGCGATCCGCACCTTCCGCCGGTACTCCTCCGACATCATGTTGGGAACATTTTCATAGGTGACCGCATCAATCTCCAGGATCGCCTGTTTTCCCTTCCGCAAGACATTCATGGAAATGAAAAAATCATCCACCGCAAAACCCCTCGGAACCGGCGTATACAGCTCCTTCCGGATGGCATAGACCGAACCTTCCACGCCAATGGTGGCACCCCAGATCAGCCCCTCCCGGTATTTCAAAAGGATCTCCCTCGACAGAAATGCCTTCTCCTGGATGGCCACACCATTCTTGTCGACAGTCTCATTGATCACATTGCCACCCACGATCCCGATCTCCGAATTCCTGAAATGCCGGATAAGTTTCGGGATGGTATCCCTGTGAAACATCACATTGGCATCGGTCATGATGATGAACGCATCCCCGGCCTGCTCCACCAGCTGGTTGATCACCCCCGGCTTGCCCTGACGCTCCTTGAAAAGGACCGGTCTGATCCGCGGATCTTTTTCAGCAAAGGCAAGCAAAATCTCGTTGGTACGATCGGTCGAGGCATCCGATCCGACGATCACAGTGATCTTTTCGGCCGGGTAGGACGACCCCAGGATCGAGGTCAGCTTGTCGGCCATCACCTTCTGTTCGTTGTAGGCCGACATCAGCACAGTGACCGCAGGGTATTCCGTTTCATCGAAATAGAGGTCATTCTCCCGTTTTCTGTGTGACAAAACCTGCAGGATCAGCGGGTAGATCATGTAAGAATGCGCGATCAGCAGGAGCGAGGACCAGAATATGATGTACCAGGGATTCATACAGATCATTTATAAAAGCCGAGTAGTCCGGAAGCGACGGTAAAGGTATCAAATTTTTCCTTTACGAGTCTGCGTGATTCCCTTCCAAGCCGCTCCCTTAATGCGGGGTCGGTCATTGTATGCTGAATGTTACGTGCGAACTCCTCCGGGCTGTCTGCAATGAGCAGGTGCCGGCCATCTTCAGCATCGATGCCTTCGCAACCCACCGGGGAGGTGATGACGGACATCCCGCAAGCCATTCCCTCGAGTATCTTGATCCGGATCCCGCTCCCGGTAAGCAGCGGGACAACAAGGATGCTGGCCGACCGCATAAAGGCAAGCGCATCGTCGACCTCACCATGATATTGAATTCCCGGGATCGACCGCAACAGCGATACGAGCTCCGCTGGCGCATTCCGACCGGCCACATGCACAAGGATGCCGGGCTGAACTTCCCTCAGGATGGGCATTACCCTGTTGATGAACCAACGGAGCCCCTCCTCGTTGGGGGCCCAGTCAAGGGCACCTATGAAACAGGGCCAGGGATCCCCTCCCGGTTGCACCGGTTCGTATTTCGATAGATCGATCCCTGCAGGTACGGTGATTGTTTTTGCATCCGGATTGAATCCGGCCAGTCGTTCGCGATCACGTTCCGAAATTGCCACTATAAGGTCAGATTCAAGTGCCATCTCCTGTTCCAGCCTCCTGATCCTGCGTGCCAGTAGCCTGAAATAGAATCCTGCAGCCGGGTTTCGTGTATTGCCGGCCCTTCTTGCCCAGATCTCGTGTTCGATATTGTGCGCCCGCAGGGAGATTCGTGCTTCAGAATATTTGCTGATCAGTGGAACCAGGTGTTCCAGGTAGGGTCCTTCCAGCTGGACGATGTCAAAATCCTCCTGTTGGAGCAATGAAGTAAGCTGAACGGTAAATGCCTTGCATTTGAATCGCTCGGAGATGTAGGGCCTGCGTGAGAAGAGCAGGTTGATCACGGCATGGATGGGTCGGGGTGAGGTGTCTTTGGATACCGCCAGGAACCGGACCTTTTCAGTCAGACCGACAGGAATCTCCTCCACCGGGAAATAGTGCTTTTTTGTATTGATGGCCAGCAACGTCACTTCAGCACCCGCATCGGCCAGACCTTCAGCGAGGCCAAGGGTGGCGATCGCACCTCCATCTTTGGGGGGGTAAGGGAGCTTGTTGCTGAGTATCAGAATTCTCATTTCACCTGGAGATATCTTTTCCTGAGTCTTGTCCTGATTTTCTTGATGAAATTGAAATAGGATTCAATGTTCATGATCACGGAATCCCTGGAGGCTTTGTAGGAGAGAAAACCTCCAAGTGGCACAAGGATGAATGAGGAGATCCACATTCCGGCGAACGGTGACATCATATCCTCGCGTACAAATTTCTCTCCCGTGATGGTGATCATGTACCAGACCAGGAAGAACAGCACACTCACGATCACCGGCATTCCCAGTCCGCCTTTCCTGATGATCGCGCCAAGGGGTGCGCCGATGAAGAAAAAGATCAGGCAGGAGAGCGAAAGGGTGAATTTCCTGTGTTTCTCGATCTGGTACCTGCGCAGTCGCTTTACCTTGTAACTCACCGTATTTGCATTGGTGGCGATAACCGATTTATTGCTGCGTGCCAGGTTGATCGCCTGTGTGATGGCACGACGCTTTTCAACTTTTGACATCGACGCAAACATTGTATCAAGTTCCATCCTGTGGTATGCGGGTTCCATTTCCGCAACTTCAGAAGAGTCTATGGAGGCGATGGGTCTGACCATGTTTTTCTTCTGCTTTTCAATGGTACTCTTTCTCACCAGGTCGTTCACAGTGGTTTTCAATTTATCCACATCCTGACCGAGCGAATCCTCGAAGTGGGTGAGCTGACCGAGATTCATCATGGAAAAGCTGTTTTTCCATAAGTTGTGATCCGTACGGTTCAACCCGAAACCGGTCAGTTCGATCAGCATATCCCGCTTGCCAAATTTGTCCCGGCGGTGCGGGTAACTTTTGGGTTCGTTTCTTTTTTTGGTTCGTTGCAGCTCCAGGTAGCTGGATCCGTTAAAAAGTGTCAGCATCAGGTGCTTTTCATCCCGTGACATCTTCATGTATCCCGAATCGGCCACAGTTACACTTACATTCCCGGCCTTGTCACGGTGGTCGTAGATCCAGATGTCCTTCAATAGGCTGGACCTGCTGTCCTGGTCACCGATACGAATGGAAAATCCCTCCATCGTATTGTCGAAAACCCCCGGTTGGATCTGCATCTCCGGTCGCTGGCGCCTGATGTCGTGCAAGAGCGCCCTGAGTTTGAGATTGGATACCGGCATCACATTGTTGGCAAAGATAAATGCTGCAAAGGTGAGGATGATCACCACGTAGGTCAGCGGAGCCATGATACGTGCCAGCGAAACCCCCGAGGATTTGAAAGCGAGCAGTTCCAGGTTCTCGGCAAGATTTCCAAAGGTCATGAGTGACGAGAGCAGTACGGCAAGGGGAAGGGCCATCGGCACCATGCTGGCGCTTGAATAGAGCAGAAACTCTGCAAGGATTTTTGTATCAAGACCTTTGCCCACGAGGTCGTCAATGTATTTCCAGAGGAACTGCATCAGCAGTATGAAAATAACCATGAAAAAGGTCAGGATAAGCGGACCTAAAAATGATTTTATGACCAGGTAGTGTAATCGTTTCACCGCATGCGCATGTCAGTTCCTACATCTTGAAAACGAAAACAAAAGTAAGTTATTTTAGGGGAAAGACAATTGATGCTATAAACCGATGGCATGTTTCAGCTCGGCGATCTGTGAATCCCACAAGCCGACCGCGTCATCCTTGTCATCTGCGAAGTCGGTGATCATGAGTGCAAGATCCCCGGTGAGCTCATCTTTCTGTATACGAAATTCAAAAAAAGAATCCTCATCTTCTTCGATCCACCTGAACCGGATGTGCTTGTTGTCCTTCCGGGAGACCACTTCGGCGATCTGTTCCGTTCCGTCCCATACGAAAGAGTAGCGGCCCTCTTTCAGGTTGACATCGTCAGCAAACCATTCGGCAAGGCCTGCCGGAGTACTTAAGCGGTTGAACAGGACGCGGGGAGATGTATTCAGTGTGTACTCCAGTTCAAATTTTTCACTCATATGCGTAAGGGTTTATACCTTGAAGGGGTATCACTTGCAATATAACAAAATTCTTGAATTCTGAGCGATT
>CAKZNC010000117.1 GCA_937129385.1 uncultured Bacteroidota bacterium | reverse complement strand
TCGGGGTTTCGAGGGAAATGGCCTTGGTTTATCCATAACCAAATCATATGTCGAAATGCTTGGCGGTAAAATCCGGGTGAATAGCAAAGAAAGGAAAGGTTCTGCATTTTATTTTACCCTTCCTTATAATTGAGTGTTTCGCTGGCAGTGTGCCGGGGAAAAGGAAAAGCTACAATCTCTTCACATCCCGGATCACCGACAAACCCTCACCCCCTGATCATATTCATCGCCTCATCAAAATCCTCAGTGGGTTTCCTGCAGGTCTTTTGCTCACATACGTAGATCATGGTTTTTCCCTGGACAAACTTGCTTTTCAGAAGTGGCAAGGTGCTCTCCTTTTGGCCCCCCATCAGGATTACGTCTGGCAGGTATTGCCTGTGGAATTTTTCACGGATCCCGCCTGCATCCGGACCTGTAATTGCTACCTCGTAGGGTTCCTTTGCAAACCACGCCATCAATACATCCCAGTTGGAGTAATACATGGCACCGTCCCGTGCATGTTCCCGCACATTGTCAAGCATCTTCTTCGCCATCTCCACAAAGGTCTGCTTCTCAAAATAGTGACCGAGCAGGAAAAGGTTTTTGGCCATCTCAGACGAAGCCGCAGGGATCACGTTGTCCGTGACCTCCATCTTCCGGGCGATCAGCTCCGGATCCTGGTCTGAGGTATAAAAGAGCATTCCGGTGTTTTTGTCATGGAAATGGCTGATCACATATTCAGTATACTGCTTTGCACTTATCAGCCATTTTTCATCGAATGTAACCTGGTACAGACTGATCAATGAAGCTATAAAGAATGCATAATCATCGAGAAAAGCATGAATTGTGGCTTTTCCTTCCTTGTAACTCCTGAACAGTCCTCCCTCGCTGGTCTGCATCTTTTCCAGGATAAATCCGGCTGTTTTTACTGCGCTGTCAAGGTGATACTTTTTACCTGAGGATTTATATGCCTCCACAAGACCGCTGATCATCATGGCATTCCATGAAGCCAGAATCTTGTCATCCAGACCCGGCCGTACCCGCTTTTCCCGCTCCGCAAGCAGCTTTACCCTTGCATTACTCACTTTAAGTTCCAGCTCTTCCAAGCTAATTCCGTGCCTGGCAGCAATTTTTCCAGGCTCATCGTTCCGTAACAGTATGTTGACCCCTTTTTCCCAGTTGCCGGCACCTGTTGCACCGAAATAATCCATGATGGGCGCAGCATCATCCCCCAACAGGTCCTTCAGCTCTTGGGATGTCCATACGTAATACTTGCCCTCTTCGCCTTCACTGTCAGCATCAAGGGCCGACCAGAATGCACCTTCGGGAGACCTGAGTTCCCGGATCACGAATGTTACGGTCTCTTCTGCAACCTTCCTGTAGACGTCCAGCCCAGTGCTCCTGTATGCCTCTGAATAGAGGCTGACCAACTGCGCATTGTCATACAACATTTTTTCGAAGTGGGGTACCTTCCAGGTTGCATCAACGGAATACCTGGCAAAACCACCCCCAATCTGGTCAAAGATCCCGCCATGCGCCATTTTGTCAAGCGTTACCTTCACCGCCCTGAGCGCCTCCTTGTCACCGGTCAGGTAATGATGAAATAACAAATACCTGTGTCCTGATGGAAGTGGAAATTTGGGAGCGCCCCTGGAGCCACCCATTTCAAAATCAACCTGGTGTTTCCAGTTCTCAAAGATCTCTTCCAGGTCCTCCAGGTTGTATGGATCGGCACTTTCTGCTGTGTAGATCGCCTCCTGGGAGCGGATCCCATGCGTCAGTCGGTTTGCCATCTCCTCGGTTCCCTCCGGGTTCTCCTTCACATAGGTATGCACCTGTTTCAACATATCCATCCATTGTTCCTTTGGGAAATAGGTGCCCCCATATATCGGCCTGCCATCCGGCAGTGCCAGGCAGTTCAGGGGCCAGCCGCCCCTGCCGCTCAACAGCTGAACCGCATTCATATATACCTGGTCGATGTCGGGACGCTCCTCCCGGTCAACCTTGATAGAAACAAAATGGTTGTTCATGAATTCTGCAACAGCATCATTCTCGAAACTCTCCCGCTCCATCACGTGGCACCAGTGACAGGCCGAATAGCCAATGCTTATAATGATGAGTTTCTCTTCCTCCCGCGCCTTTTTCAGCGCTGTCTCCCCCCAGGGATACCAGTTTACCGGGTTATGGGCATGTTGCAGGAGGTATGGACTTGTTTCATGAATGAGCTGATTGGTATGTAGTGACTTGTTTACATGCATAACTGTCGGTTCAATGGATTTTTAAGTATCTGCTATAGCAGTTAAACAAGCGCATAATATGAAGGTTCGATAGAATCCTCTGAACAGCATTCTTGGACATCAATCCAAACGAGCTTCTCTCCCAGGATCTTCTCCAGGTCTTTCTCAATCTCAAGTTTTAGCTCCCTCCACTTTCCTATTATAACCGCCCTGTTGATGTCATGCGTATACACGGATTGTGAGGTGTTCGTTGAACGGGTCGCAAAAGTTTGTTAACTTCGGGATACGATGAAAAGAAATCGGATCATAGTGTTAATGCTCATGCTTGCCGCAGGGGTGCGCGGACAGGGATACCAGGTGCAGGTTGTGGTGGAAGGGTTACCGGAGGGGATGGTGGCCCTTTCGGGATTCCACAAAACGGGTTATGAGCTCCTGGACAGCGCCAGGTCGTTGAACGGCACTTTCTATTTCCATTTCGATGATTTCAGGTCTGATGGCATGTACAGGATCGATCTTGCAAAATCGGGGAAGGATGGCGAGCAACAAAAATTTATCGAATTTATCTGGGCACATGAGTCTTTTGAGATCTATGCACAATATGATGCGCTGTCACACACTGTGAGTTTTACCGGGTCGGAAGAGAACAGGATCCTGGGGCGGTTCAGGGATTACGAGGAGCGTTATGAAGCCAGGATGAGTATGCTCTTTCCTGTGATTGACCGGTACCCGGAGCAGGATAAATTTTTCGGGGAGGCTGTGGAACAATTTGTCGCGATCCAGGAGGAGCGGAATGCGTTTATCGATTCCCTCGCGGAAGAAAATGCAGGTAGTTTTGCGGCAAGGATCGTCGAAACCTATCGTTCGGTGATCGTTCCGCCGGAAATCAGGGGAGGTGACAGGATCAGGTTTCTACAGGAACATTATTTCGAGCTTGCTCCCATTGACGACCCCGCACTTCTGAATGCGCCGATCTATTCCCGGAAGATCATCGACTACCTTATGCTTTACCGGAACGGGAACTACTCCTTCAGCGACCAGGAAGATGCATTTACGGAGGCTGTGGATATGATCATGGCCAATGTGTCGGGCGACCCAGAACTCAGAAGTTTCGTGGTTGAATACCTGCTGGAAGGATTTGAGTCCTTTGGAATGGAGCGTATCCAGACCTATATTGTCGATACCTACGTGGATGAGACCTGTGAGACGGACGTGGTGGAACTGGCTGTGGAGCGGGTGAAAGGCTACCGGAAGATGGAAGAGGGCCAGGTGACGAAGGACATCCTGATCCGGTCGGCCGGGAATGAGATGATCCGGCTTTCGGAGGTGGATGCCGATTACACCCTGCTGGTATTCTGGGCTTCCTATTGCGAGCATTGCCAGGAGATGATCCCGGAATTGCAGGAATGGTACAAAGAAGAGCGCCCGGAAGGGGTGGAGGTCTTTGCCGTATCCATCGACTCTGTAAAGACCGATTGGGTAAGGTACCTGGAGTCCCACAACCTGCCCTGGATCAATGCACATGAACCCATGGGATGGGAGGGGCAAAGCGCAGAGGATTACAATATTTATGGCACCCCCACCATGTTCCTGCTTGACCGCAACCGAACGATCATTGCACGACCTTTTAATCTCAGGGAGTTGCGGAGGGAAATTCGCAAGCTGAAAAGACGATAGGCCGGTCGGCAGTCGCCAGC
>CAKZNC010000116.1 GCA_937129385.1 uncultured Bacteroidota bacterium | reverse complement strand
TGCCTGGTCGGGTTTGTAGCGTTCGAGAAACGCAGCGACACTTTGTGCGGAATCCTGTTTATGGCCGAGGTAGACGAGCCACATTTGGTCCGCAAATGGGGGGTTGAAATCGACTGGTTCTGAAACGGGCATCTCATTGATCACCTGGTAGAGCAGGGCCGTTTCCGATCCTGCACATGCGACATCATAGCCCGATCCTTTCGAGATCCTGAAGTGAAGTTGCATCGGATCGATCTCCGCCCATTGCGCCATCAAAGAGGTGAGTGTTGAGGAACTTCCAAATCCGAAGGCGGGATCGAATTCAAGTTCGGTTACCACGTCATTCTCTTCCAGCTCTTTTTTGAAGCCGGGATGGATTTCCAATAGCTTTTGCAGCATGAATACAAGGGTTTCCGAACGGGCCTGGCTCATGGTATTGATGATACTCAAACCGGGCAGCTTCAGGGTGGTTTCAAACCAGGTGACAGGTCCGTACCTGGCTTCCCACCTGAGGCAGTCTTCAGTCTCTTTTGGACGGAGCGTCAGCGACTGGCCCTTCTTCAAAGGCACAGCGAGTGCTTTGGCTCCATGAAGGATCATGAATTCCGACGTAAAAAGCAGTTTCCCATTTGCATAGAAGTGGTTCTCCATTTTCTTACGGTTGTTCGGAGATGAATGTCTTCACAGCACTATAGCTAACGGTCCTCTTTTTGAAAAATGTGAGTGCAGCTGATTTCTGTTTTTCGGTTGCATCCAGCTGCCTGAGGATATTTGCCAGGTGCATTTTCATATGGCCTTCCTGTATTCCACCGGTGATCATTGATCTGACTGCACTAAAGTTATTTGCCAGTCCGGCTGCTGCCACGATCATCATGAGCTCTTCCGCGGATGGATCACCCAGGAGTTTCAGGCTGGTACGGGCCATTGGATGTCCCGAGGTAAGTCCTCCCACCGTCCCGATGGCCAGGGGTATTTTTAATTCAAACCTGAACTTTCCATTTCGAACCTTTGCATATGAGAGGCTCCTGTAGACTCCGTCCCTTGCTGCATATGCATGACCACATGCTTCAACAGCACGAAAATCATTTCCCGTGGCAATGATGACACTGTCCAATCCATTGAAGATTCCCTTGTTGTGTGTGACGGCCCGATGGGTGTCCTGCCTGGCCACTTCAACTGCCCGCACAAATCGTTGTGCAAAGGCTTCGCCTGAATAGGATGCATCAAATCCACCCAGGTGGCTGGTTTCTGTTTCCAGCCACACTTTCACAATACAATCGGGCGTATAATTTGAGAGGATGGCCATGCTGATTTCCAACTCTCCCTCCAGGTTGTTCTGACCGACCTGTTCCTGTGCCAGGCGTTTCCATTCTTTCGCCAGCTTTTCCAGCACCGTGTTTATGAAATTGGCCCCCATGGCATCAGCAGTCCGAAATTCGGTGTGTAGCTGGTAATAGTGATCAAGGTTTTCGGTTTGGTTGATCAACTGGAGATTGATCAGCCCGCCACCTCTTTTTCGCATCGATTCGGTCTCTGAGCTGACAGAGTTTTGCAGCGTGGTCAGCGAGCGTTTGAATATATCCTGAATGGCACGCGGGTCTCCGGTCCAGAAAAAATGGACCTGGCCCACCTTGACAGTATCCTCCACTTCTGCGTGGAATCCACCGTGGGCCGACCAGAATTTTGCGGCGTGGGATGCAGCGGCAACGACCGAGCTCTCTTCGATGGCCATCGGAAGGACATACCATTTGCCATTGACCAGGAAATTCGGGGCAAGACCGAAGGGTATAAAGAAGTTTGAGATTGTATTTTCACTGAATTCTGTGTAGGTCTGTTGTGTTTTTTCATCCGGATGCAGGTGCTGTTCGAGATTTTTCACATCCCCGGGTGAAAGATCATGAACCTCTTTCAGCCACCGGACCTTTTCGCTGGCAGACATCTTAGAAAAACCTGATATTGCCTTCTGCTGCGCCATTCAGACCTATTTTACAGTAAGATATGCAGTTGCCATTTCGAGTCCGTTTACCTGTCCCTCCACATATTTCCGGAGTTGATCATAGTCTTCCCTGGCATACTTGAGAAAGGTGGAGGCCATTCCATAGATGGCAGGCATAGATGATTTCTTTAAAAGGTAATATCCATCCAGGAAGTGCTTGATGCCACCTGAGATGATCAATTCTTTGCAGACCGGTTCTTTCCTGTCCACGATCTGGTTGATGTGCTGCAGCATGGAGAAGGCATCCTCCCCGATGTATGAGAGGGGTTCCATGAGTGCTGCATCGGCGTTTTCATCCCTTAGCAGTTCCACCCGAGCAAAATTAGTGCCTCCGAAAGCGGCAAATTCAATTGCCTGGAGGGGAAGCTGAAGAAGTTGTTCCAGGCTTTCCGGGCCCATTCCCTGTCCGACCTCTTTTACGATCAGGGGCAGCCTGAAGCCATCCATGAATCTTTTAATTGTCTCGATGGGAGGATATTTGAGCACATCACCTTCAGGCTGAAACCACTCCTGCATCGGGTTTACATGGATGATCAGACCGTTGGCCTCGAGTTTTTTTACCAGCTCTTCGGCTCGTGCGACCTGGTCATTGAGCAATAGTTCCTCGATCTGGGCGATCCCGAGGTTTGCCCAAAAGGGTTGGTCGGGACCGATCACGGGACGCATGTTGAAATCATCGAAATAGGTGTTGTCATCGAGGATGATACGGCAGGAACCGAGTCCCATGCCCATGCCAAATTCATTGCATGCACGTGCAAGGTTCCGGTTGATCTTTCCGGCCAGCTTGGTTCCGCCGGTCATGCTGCTGACCCATAGCGGGATACGTTGCTCTTTTCCAAGTATAGAGATGGGCTTCAGGTTACCTGAGGGATGGGCAGCGACCATGGGTTCATAATGGAACCTGTTGTCCAGGTCCGGCATTCCCGTCTGCGACTTAAATGCAAGGTCAATATGGTCTTTTTTCCTGGTTTCCAGTGATTCCATGATAATCGTTTTTTACCTGATTCCAAGATGCCTTGAGATAACCAGTCGGAGGATCTCAGAAGTTCCTTCCCCGATTTCAAGTATCCGCTGGTCGCGGTAAAATCTTTCGATCGCGTTATCCTTCATCAGTCCGTGTGCACCATGTATCTGAAGTGATTCATTTGCGATCTCCCTGGCGATCTCCGAAGTGTATAATTTTGCCATTGCAGCCTCTTTTCCGAATGGCTGATGATTGTCTTTCAACCAGCACGCTTTATAAAGCAGGTTACGGGCGAGTTCAATCTTCGTGGCCATGTCTGCAAGTTTAAAGGAATTCACCTGGAAGCTCCGGATCGGTTTTCCGAACTGCACCCTTTTTTCGGCATATTCCATGGCCATTTCGTATGCGCCCTGTGCAAGTCCCAGTCCCATGGCAGCGATAGACAATCGTCCCCCATCCAGCGTTGCAAGCATGATCTTTGATCCCTTGCCACGTTCACCCAGGATATATGCCTCCGGGACCTTGACGTCATTGAAGAAGATCCGGCCAGTATCTGCTCCGCGCCACATCATTTTTGACCTGATCGGTTCACAGCTGTATCCGTTGCTATCCCTGGGAACAAGGATCACAGACAGTTCTTTCATTCCGTTTGGGCGTTGTCCCGTCACAGCCTGAACAGTAACTCCTCCAGCCATATCAGAGGCAGCGTTTGTTATGTAGATCTTTTTCCCGTTGATCAGCCACTGTCCGTTTTTAAGTTCAGCGGTGGTCTCCGTATTGTTGGAATCTGATCCGGCCTCAGGTTCAGTCAGACCGAAGGCCCACAATTTCTTTTCAGATGTAAGCATCGGCAGAAATTCTTTTTTCTGGGCTTCGGTACCATAATTCAGGATAGGAGCCTGGCCAAGTGAATTATGGGCAGCCACAGTTGCAGCCTGTGACCCGTCCACCCTGGCAATTTCTTCCACGGCAATGATATAGGAAAGCGTGTCCATTCCTTCTCCGCCATACCCTTTCGGTGTAACAAGACTGAGAAAACCCTCATCGAACATCTTGTTTGTAAGTTCATTCGAGAATTCGGATTTTTCATCCAGCTCCGCAGCCACAGGTTTGATCTCTCCTTCTGCGAATGCTCTCACCCGCTCCCTGTATGCTTCATGCTCTTTTGATAATAGGGGATCCATTCAATAATCAATTTAACTTCATTAATAATTCGTTTGCTTCAACCAGGTCTCCTACGCCTGTAAATAACTCGCTGACCTCAGCATCCCTGGGAGTGATGATCCTGTTTTCCATTTTCATGGATTCAATGACCATCAGCGTATCTCCTGCTTTCACAGTATCAGATTCCCGGACATTGATCTTCACTACTTTTCCATTCAACGGGGCAAAGATCTCGGCAATATCTTCATCCGAAACAGATTGAGCGGTATTTCCGGAGTATCTTTCATCGGGTATATCCATTCTTTTGGCATGGAATGAAAACTGTTCCACTTCCAGGATGATATCAGCACCATCCACATCTGCCCAGGATATGTATTGTTGACTATTCACCATCAATTTAAAGAAATTATCGGAATGATCAAGCAGTCTGACGTTTACTTTGCGTTCATCGAACCTAATCTCCAGTTCTTTGCCCCCCGAATTAATCTCAAAAGGTATCCGGTGTGTTGTTCCGCCATATTGCAACTGTATGTCTGGTTTCTGCCGCCAGTACCCGATCGTTTCCCAGGTATTTTTTTTCGCGTCTTCCCTGTAGTCATGGAATACCGCAGCAGTGACGAAGATGGTCAGGATCAATTGAGGATCAGGCCTTTCCCTGAACCCTTCCAGCATTTCAAGAAACTGCCCGATCTCCTGGTCGATCAGTCTTGTATGGATCCTGTTTTCATTCATATGATCAGAAAGCAACAGGGTTACCAGGAAATCCCGGTTGGTCCTTACACCTGAAAGGTGAAAATTCCGAAGTCCGCTGATAAGCTGACGTATCGCGTCTTTCCTGTCGATTCCGGAACTGATGATCTTTGTGATCAGGGGGTCGTAAAATGGGGAAATGATATTTCCCTCCTCGTATCCTTCATCCATTCTCACCCGTACGTTCCCTTTGTGGATCTTCCTGATCTTTCCTGTTGCCGGCATAAATTCATTTGCAGGGTCTTCAGCGTAAAGCCTTGCTTCAATGGCATGGCCAGTGATTTTTACCTGCTCCTGTTCAAAGCTGAGCTTTTCCCCTGCAGCAATACGCAACTGTTCCTTTACAATATCAATACCTGTGACAATTTCAGTGACCGGATGTTCCACCTGTATCCGGGTGTTCATTTCGATGAAATAGTAATTTTCTTTTTCATCCATCAGGAATTCGATCGTACCTGCATTGGTGTAACCAATCCCGCGCACCAGGTCGACAGCGCTGCTTGTCATCTTATCTCTTGTCTCAGATGACAAAGAGGGGGATGGGGCCTCCTCAATAATTTTCTGGTACCTGCGCTGGAGGCTGCATTCCCGTTCATACAGGTGAACTGCATTTCCATGGTGATCGGCGATCACCTGGACTTCAATGTGCCTGGCCTGTTCGATATATCTCTCGACATACAGTTCATCAGATCCAAAATAATTATTGGCTTCCCGGGTAGCATTTTCAATGGCATCTACCAGTTCTCCCGCATTTCTTACGACATGCATTCCCTTGCCTCCTCCTCCGGCCGCAGGTTTTATCAGCAGCGGAAACTGTATATCTGCCACATGTCCAAGAATGTCATTCTTTGAACCTGTCAGCCCCTCGATCACCGGTACGCCATATCGAATTGCCGTTTCCCGTGCATTGGCTTTATTCCCCATCAGGTCGATCACTTCCGGTTCCGGCCCGATAAATATGATTCCCCGCTTCTTGCATAGTGCTGCAAAAGAGGAATTCTCGGCAAGGAAACCATAGCCGGGATGAATGGCTGAAGCACCTGATCTTTCAGCAATCTCAACGATTTGTTCCTGGTGCAGATAGGTTTCCATCAGGGTTCCTGATCCGAGGGCCCATGATTCATCAGCTTCCCTGACATAGGGCAGGTCACGGTCTGCCTCCGAATAGACGGCAACCGCTTTCATTCCGGCTGACCGGATCGCCCGGATGATACGGGAAGCTATCTCTCCCCGGTTTGCTACCAGCACTTTATGGAACCTTACCTCATTCATCTGTCCAGTTCGGTTTTCGTTTTTCAAAAAATGAATGAATGCCTTCCTGGGCCTCTTCGGAGCCCCTGAATGAAGCGATCAGGTCGGCTGTGGATGCCACCATGTCGTCGGGATTTCCTTCCAGCCCCCCATTATGGAACAGCTTTTTGATCCCCTGCATTGCCGCAGGACTGTTCATTTTCAGTAGATCTGTCAGCTCAACTGCCCTGTTTTTCAACCTGTTCGATTCAACGACCTCCGTTACCAGTCCTTTTCTTGCCGCCTCATCGGCGGGAATTGACTTCCCGGTCAACATCCACTCATATGCGGTTTGCAGACCTGTTTTCCGAACGATATAGGGTGCGATGGTTGCGGGGATCAATCCGATCTTGACTTCAGAAAAAGCAAAGGTACTCTGACCTGATGCAAAGGAGAAATCGGAAGCAGCCACGAGTCCGTTTGCTCCACCCAGCGCCTTGCCGTTGACCAGGGCGATGGTGATCTTTTCACTTTTGTAAACAAGATTGAAGAGCAGGGCGAGTTCACGACTTTCAGCCCGCAGTTCTTCAGCAGACTGGTGAAGTCCCTCTTTCATCCATTTGAGGTCCGCACCTGCACTGAAATTCTCTCCATTTGCTGAAAAGACAATAAATCTGACCCGGTCATCTTCATTGAAGGAGCCCACTGCGTCGGCGAT
>CAKZNC010000115.1 GCA_937129385.1 uncultured Bacteroidota bacterium | reverse complement strand
GTGAATGCAGGCATGATGAAAATGTTGGGCGAGTCCTGGCGGGACAGCCTCTTCGGTGGTGCCATGCTGGCCCAGGTGGGGGAATTCAGCTTCGTAATCCTTGCTGTCGGCGAGCAGAGCAATATCGTTACCGACTATACCTACCAGACCATCCTGGCACTGATCACGCTCACCCTGATCCTAAGCCCAGCCTGGATAGGGATTTTCAGGCATATTACCGGCAATGGGAAGCTTAACCTGCTGAAATAGAGCTTAAAAACATGTGGGTGTAATTGACTTTCTGAATTTCAGGGTATAACTTGCCGGTACACCAATACCATCCCACATCATGAAATCAATATTTGCCTTATCTGTCTGCCTGCTTTTTTCCGGCAACATGTTTTCCCAGTTTACGGCTGAAATGGTCAACGTGGTGCAGGGAAATGAACGCAATTACAAGGTGTATTCAGACCTGGAAAACTACCGGTATGAATTTGAAGAATCGGGAGACCGTGGCGTAGTGATCGTCCATCCCACTGAAAACAAGACATTCATCCTTATGCCAGACAAGAAATTTGTGCATATCACAAGCACAGACGGGATGATGAGCAGAATGAATGATCCCTGGCAGGCCTACCTCTGGTTCAAAACAGCCGGGGAGGAAAAAAATGAGGGCACAACAAAAATAATGGGCTACGATTGTACCACGCAAGCCGTCTACCAGTCGGGCTCAAAAGTGTTTACCTGCAATTTCTCCGAAAAACTCAATTTCCCGCTGACAATCAAAAGCGATATCGATGAAAACACCTATATGGCACTCAGCGATATCAATAAATGGAAAGCCGACCCGGGTATGTTTGAGGTGCCTGAAGACTACGTAGAGGTGGACCGCAGGTTGAGGCCCATCATTCCGGAGCCTCCGCCCCCGGGCAATTGGACCGCTGCCAGGGAATCGATTCCCTTTAATATAATCATGAAGAGAGGAGAGAAGATGTGGTTCATGATCACCGAAGATGACTACTATAAACTCATTATCCAAAACAGCAGTGATGCTCCCGGGAAGCTGATCTACCACATTTACAAGGATGAAAAACCGATTGACAACAATGAACAGGGACCTGATAAATACCGTACCTACAGACTGTTCCCGGGTGAAAAGAAGAACCTTACCAAGGACTGGGAAGCCGGGTATGAGATACTCCTGGAGCTTTACGAAGGTGAACTGCAGGTCGAGGTCAGACCAGAATGATATCCTCTGCAAGCTCAACCCATGATTCTGCAGGTTCATCCGGCTGATCTGCACCCCCATCAGGATTTCTTTTTGGGGCAGCCCACCCAATGATACATTTGTTCTGAAAATCAACGTTACTTTAAAATTCAGAACAATGAAAAAATCATTCACGATAATCTGTGCATCAGCTGTGATCCTGTTTACCTCCTGCTACAAACTTCATACACTCAGTTTTGGTTTCAGCTCCACGATCGAGCCCGACGGAACTGGACTGTCAGTTATGGCCGTAGAGAAAAACATTGACTTTGTCTACCTGACCGGGAGAATTGAAATGGAGACTGGCTCAGTAGCAGTGCAACTACTTGATCCGGATGATATTGCCAGGTTCGACACAACACTTCAGGCCCCGGTGATAATCCAGGTGAATGAATGGTACGATGCCTTACCCGGTTACTGGAAATTGAAATATACAAGTGAACAGGGTTCCGGCATTATCGATTTGCACATGGATTTTTAGAGTGTGTGAACCGGTTTCTATATCTTTAATCTCTTATTCAAAGAACCAATGCCATTCAACAAGATACATACCTTTTTCTCATTCAGGAAACTCTTCCTCTTCCTCCTCGGTTTTGTGGTTGTTGTCCAGCTGGCTGTGATCACCTACAACCATCTGAGCGGATATCACGAACTTGAATCGATGCAATATTTCTTTCGGAGATTTTTACGGGGCATCTCGCTCAGTCTCGTTGCAGGGTTCCTGATCGCCTACCCCGACCTGTTTCTCATCCGCTACCTTGAGAAACTGGTTCCCTGGAATCGCAGCCCGATGAAAAGAGTAGCGATCCAACTCCCTTTTGCAATCGTGATCGCTGTGATCATGGCAATCCTTTTTACACTTACCGGCAACTGGCTGACCCCCTATTCTGAAGATCTTACAGGCGTTTTCATTGCCAACGCACTGATCTTTGCCGTGGTAAATGTTATTGTAATGACCATCCTCGAAGGCTGGATACAATTTGTCGAAAGCCGGCGTGCAAGAGCGATTGCAGAGAACCTGCAGGCAGAACTTTCCCAGATCAAGTTTGAAGTTCTAAAGAGCCAGATCAATCCCCATTTCATGTTCAACAGTCTGAATGTGCTTTCAGGATTGATAGGGAAAGATACCCGAAAAGCACAGCAATTCATTGAAGAGTTTTCACATATCTACCGTTATGTCCTGGAATGCATTGATCAGCCGGTGGCTACACTGGAAAAGGAACTGGATTTTGCAAGGTCCTATCTCTTCCTGCAACAGATCCGGTATGGAAAAGACCTCACCTGGTCAATGGAGGTTCCAGCCGGATTAATGGAACTTTTCCTGCCGCCCCTGACCCTGCAGGTGGTCCTGGAGAATACCACGAAACACAACATTGTCAACGATGAAAAGCCGCTGCATATCGCCATCAGCGCTGAGGATTCCACCCTGGTGGTCTCCAATAATATCCAGCCCAGGCTCTCGAAGGGACGTTCCACCGGACTCGGACTGAAAAACCTGGTAAAACGCTACAATATGGTGAGCTATAAAGACCCTGTTTTTACTGTGGATGCCAGTCATTACATCGCCAGGCTTCCGCTTATAAACCCCGAACAAGATGAACGTACTGATCATTGAAGATGAGAAACATGCTGCAGAAAAGCTGGAACACCTGCTACTTGAAACCGATCCCTCGATTCGGGTGATTGCCAAAACCGGATCGATACGCGAATCGGTAAAGTGGTTGTCAGAACACACAGCCGACCTGATCTTTCTTGATATCCAGCTGTCGGACGGGATCAGCTTCAGTATATTCGAACAGGTGGATGTTTCAACTCCCATAATATTCACCACAGCGTATGATGAATATGCGATCCGTGCATTTCAACTAAACAGCATCTCATACTTGCTCAAACCCATCAGGTCCCGGGACCTGGCCGAAAGTCTGAACAAATTCAAATCCCTCCGGACATCCACAGCGATCGATTTCGATAACCTCCTCGCACAGCTTCAGGGAAAAGAGTCGGCCCATAAAAAGCGGTTCCTGATCCAGGTGGGTGAAAAGATAAAAAAAGTGGAGGTGAAGGAGATCGCCTGGTTCTATGTGCTGGAAAAAGCAATCTACCTGAAAACATTTTCCGGCAGGTCATATCCCGTGGAATATACCCTCGATAAACTGGAGACCATGCTGAACCCAGCAGACTTTTTCCGTATCAACAGGAAATACATTGTGAACATGGAGGCCATCTCCAATATGATCGCCTATTCCCGGGGTCGAGTGAAACTGGAGCTCACTCCCCCGGCGGATGATGAAATGGATACCATTGTGAGCATCGACCGGTCGGCCGACTTTAAGAGCTGGCTCAACAATTAGATTCCGATCTCCTTTTTGTTTGCAATGCCTTCAGGCAATTCCTCGTCGGGTACCTGTTCTCCCTGGTAATAGAGAGGTTCAAACAAACTTGTGGTCATTGATGCGTACAACGGTGTGTTTCCGTTCGATTTCCTGTACAGGTCGTGACTCATGCTATTTCCAGGCAGAAATCCTGTTTTCTTCTTCTTCACCATATCGCTTCAGTTTTTATACTCCTAAAGATACATAAAATAACAGCCCTTCAGGATAAAATGCACCGAGATTAAAAAGTGTGACCCCGTTCATCCCCTTCACATGGATCTATTCCAGGTCGCGCGTGATCCCTTCACGTGAGATGTTGCCCCCTACCCACCTCCACCAGGTGTGTGGCTGGTACTCCTGGGGAGGATCGCTAAATTCGGCCGCCACCGGTTCCTCTTGTGCTGAAAGGGTAAACTGGGCGCAAACAAAGAGTACAAGCAGGCTGATTTTAAGAATGGTACGCATGGTCATCATCTTCTGGGTATGTATGTCCCGAAGTTATAAAAAACCTCTCAACAAGCGATCATCTTCAATCCTAAGCCTGCAGTTCAAGGATTGCCCGGCCATCTTGATGTTGTAGGAACCATTTCCCAAATATTTCTTACTTTAATCCCCTGAATAGATAAACCTGAACCCATGAAAAAGTACCTCCTTATCAGCGCAATCCTGCTTGCGATTGCCTCACTGACATTCGCACAGAAGAACACCACGAGAATCGAGCTTTCAACCGACGAGGCCTCTGAGACCATCAGTCGTCATATTTACGGACATTTCTCTGAACACCTCGGCAACTGCATCTACGGGGGGTATTGGGTTGGATACGATGCTCCCATTCCGAACACCAACGGCATCCGCAATGATGTGGTCACTGCCCTGAGAAAGATCGGAATTCCCAACCTGCGCTGGCCGGGCGGATGCTTCGCCGATGAATACCACTGGATGGACGGGATCGGTGATCCGGCCGAACGACCAAAAATGGTCAACACACACTGGGGCGGAGTGACGGAGGACAACAGTTTCGGGACCCATGAATTCCTGGAACTCTGCAACCAGCTGGATACGGAACCCGTGATCTGTGGAAATGTGGGAAGCGGTACTGTAAAGGAGATGTCGCAGTGGGTGGAATACCTCAATTTCGGCGGGATCAGCCCGATGGCAGACCTACGGAGGGTGAACGGACAGGATGAGCCATGGGGGGTGAAGTACTGGGGCGTGGGAAATGAAAACTGGGGATGTGGCGGTAACATGACCGCCGAGTTCTATGCCGACCAGTACCGGCGGTACGCCACGTATGCAAGAAGTTACGGTGAGAACCGCCTTTACAAAATTGCCGGGGGAGCCGGGGGAGCGGATTATCATTGGACGGAGACCCTGATGAAGAATATCCCGCACCATATGATGCAGGGGATCTCGCTGCACCATTACACGGTCGACTGGAGTAACAAGGGATCGGCCACACAGTTTGGCGACTCCCTCCATTTTGAAGTCCTCAGGAGGTGCCTGGAAGTTGAAGAGGTGATCGACAGGCACATCGCGATCATGGACAAGTATGATCCTGAAAAGAAGGTTGCCCTGGTATTTGATGAATGGGGTACGTGGTATGAAGTGGAACCCGGAACCAACCCGGGCTTCCTGTTCCAGCAAAACACCATGCGTGATGCCCTGGTGGCGGCACTGACCCTCAACTACCTGAATGAAAAGTGCGACCGGGTGAAAATGGCCAATATTGCACAAACCATCAACGTTTTACAGGCGCTGATCTTCACAGATGGTCCGGAGATGGTGTTGACCCCCACCTACCATGTGTACGAGATGTACAAGGTACATCATGATGCTACGATGATCCCGGTGGATTTTGAAAGCCCGGTATACCGTTACGGTGACAGGGAACTTGACGCGGTAAGTGTAAGTGCATCGCAGGACAAAAATGGCAGGATCCATCTCTCGGTGGTCAATATCGACCATGATACAAAGCACCCGGTAGTCATCAACACCGGTGAACTGGGAGAAGATGACGCGGTGAACTGCAGGATCCTGCAGTCAGATGAGATCAACAGCTACAATACCTTTGGCCGGCCCGATGAGGTGGTCCCTGAACCATTCAGCAAATACAAAATAAAAGACGGGGAGATCCGTATGGACATCCCCGCCTCATCAATTGTTGTGCTGGAGATCAGCCACCAGGAGGAAGGATAACGAGCTTATAGAAAGCCTCCCTTCAGTTGGCACTGTAAAAGATATTCGCCCAGTTCATATACTGGCTGGATATATTGTCATAGATTCCGCCCCAGTCGCCTGGACCGGGAGCTGTGATGCTGCCGTCGCCATTGGTATCTCCCTTCACCGAATCATCCTTGTAGGAGGTGAATGTAACACCGGTGCCGCCATGGTTGACGATTGCATTGTTGTCGTCCAGGACAAACTCGGAATCGGGACGGAACTTGATACAAACATTGTCGCCCAGCGTCAGGCTCGCTCCACTTTCGATCCATAGATCATTGTCATCGATTACAAAGGGGACCTCCGTCTCCTCCCAGCTGATGGCTGTGTTGATGTCCTCGACAGATTCAATGAAGATTCCATTGTAATCGTTGATGCGGCTTGCATCATCAGGGTGTGAAAAACGGTTGCTGTTGTCGATGGATACAGCGGTGCTGACAGAGAATGGGCGGATGTTGTCATAGAATACATTGCCCGTGAAGGTGCACCCGCTGCCTGCATAATTTCCGTCCAGCGCGCCATACCATCCTGTTTCATCATCACCGGCGTTAAAGGCAAAAGTGCAATTGGTAACCTGGATGTTGTCACCATAGGTTTCCAGGGTGTAACTGTAAGAAGAGTTCCCCCCGTAAAAGAAATCACAGTAATTGAATATAGAGCCGTTGTTGTCATTGGTATTGATACCGTTCCAGTCTTTCCTTGCTGGCATCGTGGCCTCACCGTCTTCATTGCTGTCGCCCCCATGGTCATCATCCTTCCAGGAGGTAAAAACGATGTGTTGATCTGCGGTTCCGTTTGCGATGATCGTTCCCCCTGATCCAACCATCATGTATGGGCCGTCGGGATGAAACTTGATGACCGTTCCTGCCTCAATGGATAAGCTGTTGTTCACGTAGAAATCATAAACCTTGATGATGTAAACTGAATCGGCCGACCAGGTTGTGACCTGGTTGATGTCGTCCATGACAAACACCAGGTTTGAATCTCCCGAACCAGGACCGTCATCGCCGCATCCGTGCATGCAGAAGAAGGCAGCAATGATCGCTGCCATGATAATCTTTGCTTTCATTATAGTAATTGTTGGTAATCAAATAAAGGTACGAAAAAAATAAGCAAAAGGCTATAAGGTGTTAAAGAACAGGGTTTTCTAATGCCATGCCTCCAGCCTGGTCAGCATCGCGCGGGCTCATTCGTATCGCGAAGTATTACGTGAAGCAGGGAAGCAGGTGCTGTCTTCAGAATATCCTTCCCCTGAAACAGATTCACCCCTGTTTATTTCATCCTTCCTTCCCTCTTTTATACCTTTGCATCCCCTTTGGAAAGGAAGACCATGCATTGCAACATCATATCAAAGGACATAGAGGAGATCAGCAGAAACGATATCGTTCAGCAGACCGCATTCTGGGCCAGCGTGAAGCACCGGCAGGGACTGGATCCTGTGGCTTTTAATTATGATGTTGAATCAGAGCTGCTTTATCCGGGAAGCGACAAGCGATCGCATGTGGAAGGTGATATCCTTGTCCTGATCAAATACATCGACGATGTGCATTGCATCGCAACCATACCCTACGGTCCGGTCAGTGAGCCGGTATTCGAAAACCAGGGGCCCTTTCTGGAAGAACTTTCAGAAGTGCTTCGCCTCAAGCTCCCTGCGGGATGTATCCTGATCAGGTATGACCTGCCCTGGGAGAATCAGTGGTCGGCCGACGAAGATTATTATGATGAGAATGGGATATGGAAGGGTCCGCCTGCATTCAACAGCCAGGAATTCAGGGTGAACTTCAACACCCACAACTGGAACCTGGTAAAAAGCCGGAGTGACAACCTTCCCTCAAATACGATTTTCCTGGATCTGAAAAAGGGGGACGATGATCTTTTGCGCAATATGAAGCCCAAGACCAGGTACAATATCCGCCTCTCATCAAGGCGGGGTGTGAGGGTCCACAGCTATGGCATGGAGATGCTGGACACCTGGTATGAGTTATATACCGAAACAGCAATTCGGAACGGCGTGACCCTGCATGGCAAGGAATATTTTCAATCGGTATTAAGCAGTTACCATGAGACCCACACCCCGGGGGTTGAGATCAGGCTGCTTATGGCCGAACATGAAGGTGAATACCTGGCGGCCATGTTCCTGGTGATCTCAAATAAACGTGCCTCCTACCTGTATGGTGCCTCTTCCTCCAGAAAGCGCAACCTGATGGCCACCTATGCCATCCAGTGGGAGGCCATGCGGATCGCCATGGCGGAAGGATGCACGGCTTATGACCTGTTCGGGGTGGCCCCCAACCCGAACCCATCGCACCCGATGCATGGACTTTACCGTTTCAAAAGTGGATTCGGCGGAGAGATGTACCATCGTATGGGATGTTGGGACTACCCGCTGGACGAGTTGCAGTACCAGGCATTCCAGGCACAGGAGGTGACCGGTCAGTCCTACCATGTTCACTGAAGCCGGCTTATACCTCCAGGCTGACCAATGTTCTTCCCTGCAATTTCCCGTCAAGCATCAGGTCTATTTGATCGCTGAGTTCATCCAGCTTGACTTCAGTACAAGATTCATCCAGCAGCCCGGATTTCCATTCCCCTGCCAGTTTGTTCCACACTTTTTCCCGCTCTTTCATCGGGTAATTCTGAGAAGCAATGCCGGTCAGGGTGATTCCCCTCAGGATAAATGGATAGACGGTCAGTTCAAGCTCCGGGGATGCCACGTTGCCACAGCAAGCTATTACACCAAAGGGGTGAACCGACTTCAGGATATTTTCCAGGATCACACCGCCCACCGTATCGATCGCCCCTGCATAGGACGATTTCAGGAGGGGCCTCTTCATCATCCCCTCAAAATCCTCCCGTTTCACAATATGTGCTGCCCCGATCTTTATTAAATAGTCGTGGGCAGACTCCTTTCCCGTGATCGCGGTGACAGCGTATCCGAGTCTTCTCAGTATTGAAATGCTGAGAGAACCTACCCCGCCTGTGGCACCGGACACGATGACCTCCCCGTCTTCGGGTTTGATGACCCGGGTGATTTCAGAAACCCCTGTTCCTGCTGTCAGTCCGGCAGTCCCCAGGATCATTGCCTCCCGCAAGGAGAGGCCCTTCGGCAATGGGAGTACCCACTCAGAGGGAACCCTGATGTATTGACCATACCCCCCGGAAGTGTTCATCCCCAGGTCGAACCCTGTAACGATTACTTTGTCACCCGGACTGAACCTGTTGCTTTCCGAAGATTCTACCGTCCCGGCCGCGTCAATGCCGGGGGTATGCGGGTAATTCCTGGTGACCCCTTTGTTCCCACTTGCGGAGAGTGCATCTTTATAATTCAGTGAAGAGTAATGGACCCGGATCAGGAGCTCCCCTTCCGGCAGATCTTTGAACTGCCTTTCCTGGATCTCCCTTACATATTTGCCATCCCGTTCTTTTACAACCAACGCCTGAAAACTATTCTGTTCCATCATTTCCTATGTATGATTTATACTGTTCCCTTTTACATTAAACCAAATGGGTACCATACAAGTTCAACAGAATGGAATAAGGTGCGGTTGATAAAGAGATTAATTTTTAGTATTTTATAAGTTCTGCCAGAACAGGTCCGGTTTTGCCGGAAATGATCTAAAAATGACAGCCCGAATTCATGGGCAGAGGGTCAACTGTCAGCAGACTTGTGGCGAATAAGAAAATTTAAAAGGGGAACACTATGAAGAAATACGACGCAATCGTGATAGGAACCGGTCAGGCCGGTCCGGCGCTGGCTGCTCAGCTGGCAGGAAAAGGAATGAAAACCGCAATCATTGAACGGAACAGGTTTGGTGGTACCTGCGTCAATACGGGCTGTACCCCCACCAAAGCCCTCGTGGCAAGTGCCAGGGCGGCCTGGGTCACCAGGCACAGCAGTGAATTCGGGGTAAACATAAAGGGCGCACCAGTAGTGGATATGAAAAAAGTGAAGTCCAGGAAGGATGAGATCGTCAAGTCATCAGCTGAGGGACTTGAGAAATGGCTGAAAGGGACCGATCATTTGGATGTGATCGAGGGACACGCAAGGTTCACGGGTCCGAATACTGTGAAAGTAAACGGAGATGAACTTACGGCAGAAAAAATATTCATCAATGTAGGTGGCAGGCCGATCGTTCCCGATGCATTCAGGGAGATGAAATACCTGACCAGCTCATCCATGATGGAGGTGGACTTTCTGCCCGAACACCTGGTGATCATCGGCGGCAGCTATATCGGGCTTGAATTCGGACAGATGTACAGGCGATTTGGGAGCAGGGTGACGATCATTGAGAAACAATCACGGATCATCCACAAAGAAGATCCGGATATTTCAGATGAGATACGCAAGGTCATGGAGAAGGAGGGTGTCGAATTCAGGATGGATGCGGAATGCATTGGCGGAGAGATGCAGGGCAAAAATGTGGCGGCAAATGTAAACTGTAAGGAAGGAGAACCGCGGGTCCTTGGGAGCCACCTTCTACTGGCCGTGGGACGAAAACCCAATACGGATGATCTGGGGCTGGGGATGGCCGGTATAGAGACCGATGACCGTGGTTTTATACAAACCGATGACCAGCTGCGCACCAATGTGCCCGGCACATGGGCCCTGGGCGACTGTAACGGGAAGGGCGCATTTACCCATACTGCTTACAATGACTATGAGATCGTCGCGGCCAACCTGTTTGAAGATGATCCGCGTCGTGTATCTGACCGCATTCCCACCTATGCCCTCTTCACCGACCCGGCCCTGGGTCGCGTGGGCATGACAGAAGCGCAGGCATGTGAAGGCGACATGAAAGTGCTGAAGGGGGCCCTGCCGATGTCAAAGGTGTCAAGGGCAAGGGAAAAAGGTCAGACCGACGGTCTGATGAAAATATTGGTTGACGGGGAGACTGAAAAGATCCTGGGTGCAGCAGTGCTTGGGCCCGGCGGTGATGAGGTGATCCACAGCATCACCGATATCATGTATGCCGATGCTTCTTACAAAACCATCCAACGCGCTGTACATATCCACCCGACTGTGTCGGAACTCATTCCCACGATGCTGGGGAGCCTGGAGGAAATGTAGTTGCGCGTTATGCGGGGTGCGGGGTACGGGGTGCGATGTCACTGACGGCTGCCCTTCAACAGGCTCAGGGCACCATCGCTATGATTAAGGAATGAGGTTAACTGAGAGCCGCTGACTGACGGCTGATGACTGACGGCTGCCCTTCAACAGGCTCAGGGCAC